>JAJZSG010000130.1 GCA_021849905.1 Pseudomonadota bacterium | reverse complement strand
CGACCGTGGAGCCTGTGTTTCATCCGCTGCCTTTCGAAAGCCTTGACGACCTCATGGATGAACATTGTCAGGTGATTAATTTGTGTCACGCCTCAACATGGTTGACGCAATTGATGGGCGGTTGGGTTTTGCGGCACGGTGAATTGTACTTTGAACCGGGTGAGTTAATTCATGCTTTAACGCAAGACACGAGCGCCACGATTATCATACAAAACCCACCAAATGATGTCGCTTTCGACTTGTTCTGGCAGCAGGCGCGCCTGCGCGGCGCGTTTGATTATGCAGGCGTTACTTATCCCTTTCCGTCCACGTGGCGCTTATTCACAACACAGGGCTACAACTGGGATAAAACGGCAAACCAATTTGTCAGTGTCGCGTTTGACATGTCAGCCTGTGATGCGCTGATTTTGAATCCTGGCACGTTGAGTGATTTTTTAAGTCAGTATGCGTTTGATGCACAAGGGCGATTTGATAAACAAGCGGGCTTTATAGAACACCATGCGTCTCAACAAACCAATGAACCCTTAAAACTCCTCGTCACCCGCACACTGAGTGAGGATGCGTGGGGGATGGTGTGTCATGCGTTAGAAACTCACCGTGTCAATGTCCACATCGCCTGCACACCCGACGTCCAGGTGCCAGCTTGGTTGGGTAGCGCGCCTCCTCCAATCGATTTGGACGTGGTCTTTGATGCCTGGGATAAATACGCCTCAAATCAGACCACGGCTATTTTGTCAGAAGACCCTGATATCACGGTCTTAGTCATTAAAACCCTACATCCCGACGCATGGGTGTTTGATATTAGCGAATGTGATATCACGGATTTAATCAAGCGCACTCATGGTCGCTTAGAGAACGGTGCTTTTGTGTTCTCTGAAACAACGCAGGCGGTATTCAATGCCCTGCAAAACAATCAGCGCGTGGTCCTTACGGGTGAATTTAGTGAAGCCTTATTGGATAATCTAGCCCTGTTTTTACGCACACGTTTACATGCAAATAGGCCTTTGGGACAGCTTACCATCATCACTAAGCACCCCATTGCCTGGTTACCGCAAGTTCAGCATGCAATAACATTAGCTGACAAACGTGAGGCATTGTGTTCACAAGGCTTTACTGACAATGACATTGAAGCCCTTAATGCAGAAAATCCCTATTATCTCGAAAACGAAGGCTACATCACCTTGTTAACGCGATTGCGCTTTAAAGGTCAGTTTCCCAACCAATCCAGTCAAGATGCATGGGATGGGCTGTATACCTTATCTTTGTCCAAAGCAACACAATCCTTAAATCTTGAAACCAGTGCGATTGATGCGGCTGCTTTTTTCAGAGAACGTTTGCATCAGGTGACGCATCGCTTGGAAAATGAACCTTTCGTATTTTTGGCTGGACTCACCGGCGTTGGCAAAAGCCGATTTGTTGAAAATGAATTAATGGGTCGTCGTGTGTTTCACGGTGAAAACGCCATGCTTGCCTGGATACAGGCCAGTGAAGACGAGCGGCCGACGTTATTTCTTGATGAAGCCAATTTGTCTTCGCGGCAGTGGAGTGAATTTGAAGGATTATATCAGCAGCCCCCGGGATTATTGTACCAAGGACATTACTATCCACTATCATCATCACATCGGGTCATTTTCGCAGGCAATCCCTTGCATTATGGTGATGAACGCAAGCTTGACCAGCTGTTTACACGTCATGGTAACAGCCTTGTTTTTCAGCCATTACCTCCGGCTGTTTTATATGAAACCGTTCTAAAGCCCTTGTTGGACGCTGTGTTTTGCCCGACTGACATGGCGCTCATTGCGGAATCACTGTTGGCCGTGTACCAATTTTTAGTTGAAGCCTCGTCTCGTGAAGTGTTGATTTCACCCCGTCAATTGCAGATGATGGCGTTATCGGTTATTGATTATGCCCAGCGTTTTCCTCATGCAAATCTAGCTTCTGTGGCGCAATTTCAAGCACGCCACGTGGCGATTGGGCTCGTACCCCAACAGTTTCGTCCCCGGTTTGAAGAGACGTTTCCGGAAATAGACCGTGCGGCCCTGGTTAATCAACAGGAAGAGCCGATTGCATTAAACGGCTTTTTACCCACGCCTTCACGCAACAAAGCCCTGTGGCAGTTAACCGATTTCTTAAGTTTAAGAGATCTCCAACGCCGCACAGCCGCTGATGAAAACCCGGCCAAGCGTTTGGGCGGATTGCATCGTTTTGTGATTGAAGGTGAGCCTGGGATTGGTAAGAGCGAGCTCGTCATGCAAGTTATGGCGTCTCGTGAAATCCATGAAGCGCGGTTGAATGACAGCAATCCACTCGATAATGCGTTTTATCGCATCTCTGCCAGCATGCAACCCGATATACAAACGGCAATTTTACTTAGAGCCTTCGATACAGGTTCTATCGTATTAATCGATGAAATTAATAGCATGCCCACGCTTGAAAAGTTACTGAATAGTTTGCTTGATGGCAAACACCCGAAAGACAATAATCGACCCCCGCATCGACCGGGCTTTCGTGTCTTAGGCACACAAAATCCCCCCACCATGGCCGGACGACGCAACGCCTCACCGGCACTTGACAATCGCACACAAACTGTCCGCTTAGACCCCTACACCAGCGAGGAAATGAACGACATTGCTTCAACACTCGGGCTTCTTGGTTCTAACACCCGTGATGAATTAATCAATGCGTTTCAAAGCAAAAGTGCTGAGGCAAAACGCAAGCATCTAACACCGCCACCCAGTTTCCGAGATTTTATACGAGCGGTTAGCCGTTTAGTCAAAGCGCAACAGGACAAACAACGCGAGAATGAAGCCTTTTTATACGAAGAGATGGCGCCTGGGTTATCTTTAAGCCTGTGTCTTGCGTTGGATGAAGATGAGCGGGATGTTTTGCTTTATAAACAGGCGTCTGTGTTATCAGACCGATTAGATGAATACCGGTTAAATCGGCTCGTTGAAATCGAACCACACTGTGGAAAATCTTGGGCTTTTGTATTGGCGTCTTCTGATGAAGGTATCAAGCTTTTGTATTCAAATAACTATCGGCTACTTCGTTTGATTCATCCTGAGACACTGAATCATATTATTCCTTCAGGCGCTTTTGCAGGGACGTCGGTCGCGTTTTTTATCGCGAATTCTCCAAAGGGAGATGTCTTGTTATCCACGGGCAACTTTCGGTTGGCTTCACGCATCAACAAAGACAGTCTTAATGCACGCGCTGGCGCGCAAAGTGTTTATGGTGGCCTGTCCACAGGCATTTGTTTGGCCAGCTCTCTTGAGGGGAAAAAGGTGTTGTATGCTGAAAACGCTCGTCTGTTTGGTTTGCTCGATACAGAAACGAAACATACGGTGATGAATAATTTTTCTTTCTCCCTTGTTTCGCATCTGCTTTGCCGATTAAAGCGCGATGCATCCGAACTATCAAATCAGGATGAAGTGCCTGCAGACGATCAATATCGAGTGAAACGACGAAGTGTTTAAACGATTTTTTTGGCGGAATCGCAGCGCAAAAAGGTCTTCATCATATAAATGGGCATCAAAAGTGCCCAATAGACCCTAACCGTTTAATTCTAAATTATTTCTCGTTTCATCATGCTGTTCAGTATTGTTTGCAATTGCAACGACCGGAGTCCTATTCGAAAAAAAAGTTCCCGTTAAAGGCCGACACGTTGAGCTTGATTTCAAAAACGCAATAATCTCAGGATGACCGACAATCTCCGCAGCGTTTTGCAAGGACATTGAGATTAATTGTTGGCCATTGATTTGTACAGCGGGTATTTCATATTTTGATAAAAGATGCTTGTTAGCATATTTTTGAAAAATTTTTAAAAAATAGTCTAATCTCATATACCAAGGTGTATTGATGTTAACGACAGATGACAAGTATTTTAACGTACTGGGTTGGCCACTGAGTACAGCGGCAAAAATAGGTGTTGCTTCATCGTTATCTTTTTTATTCAGATCAGCCCCATAATCGTGAAGCTTGCGTAAAAAATTTTCGTACCCTTTTGCAGCAGCGATAAGTGCAGGCGTTCTTCCAATATTGTTGCTTATATTCAAATTAGCTCCATTAGCATGGAGCAACTCCAGTGCTTCCAACCAATCTTGTTGTGCAGCAAGAAAAACTGGGGTTGAGCCCTCAGTCGTGGTTTGATTTAAATCAACACGACATTGAATAAGCAAACGCAACAGGGTTAAATTTTTTCTGAAAATAGCGGTATGAATGGGTGCAAAGCCGTCTATATCGTTAATCAGTAAATCGGCACCATAGTCTATGCAAACTTGCAAAGCGTCAATATGCTCGTTTATGCTGGCCCATAAAGCTGGCGTCATACCACAGCGTCCTTTTACGTTAATATTAGCATTGAACTGAGCGAGGATATGAAGCACGTCTATATGGCCTTCTCCCGCGGCAAGAAAGACTGCTGTTTCTTCATCATTATTACTTTTGTGAACATCAGCACCTAATCTTAGGAGACGCTCAACATAATCAGCGCGGCCTTGTGTGGCAGCTATATGCAATGGAACCGTTTGGAGCTCTACAAAAGACTTAAATTTCTTTTTCCAAGCCAAGGTTTTACGCAATGACTCTACGAACTCAAGATTTTCTTTGAACGCGGAGTTTTCAAGATTATCTGATAATTTCGCTTTAGCTACTTTATCTGATAAATTCAAATCATTGACAATGAGAGCAAAAAAATCATGGACACGTTCAGGGTCTTGTTGAATAAAGTGCAACAACGTTTGATCAGATTCATAAGGTTGGAGCAATAAACGCTTTAATTCAAATGAATCTAAAGATTTTTTTAAGATCCTAGTATTAAATTCAGTCATTAATCGTCGAACAAAAGCGGCTTCAAGACTGTGTGATGCGGTTTTTGTGATTATTGTTTTTTCTGTCTTGGATTCTTGCGGTGATATGTCAGACTTAAGAGAGTCTGATTTAACCGGTGGGTTGCTATCATCGGCTACATCCCCAACTGGTGTCGTGCAGCAATTT
>JAJZSG010000129.1 GCA_021849905.1 Pseudomonadota bacterium | reverse complement strand
TTAGCAACCACAACCCCGTTAAAAGCATTCTCTGGCCATTGCGTTTGCCATTTAACCTTAAACGCTAAGTGAGGTATTTTTTGTTGAATCAAATCCTGCTGCCTATGACGCAAATGTCGACTCACCTCAAGAATATGATATTCAACAGGCAGGCAATCCAGCTGCTCTAAATGCATCAACATATCTACACACAATTGCCCGGAGCCTGCACCAAATTCAAAGATAATTGGTGAGTCTAAACTGGCTAATAGAGGCTTAAACTGATTAGCCAAGGTTTGTCCGAATAATGGCGTTAAAACAGGCGCTGTAATAAAATCACCCGCTGCACCAAATTTATGCAAATCAGTGCTATAATAGCCTAAATTTGGCGCGTACAACGCCTGCTGCATGAAGTCAGAAAAAGGAATGGGGCCAAACTCACGAATACGTTTAACAATGGATTCAGATAAAGTCATAATCGGTCCAAGATGTAAAAAAGAGGAACATACCTTGAATCAAACAAACAAACAAGATGCCCCGGTCGCCTTCATTAGCGGGGCCGCAAAACGCATTGGAGCCGTTATCGCAGAACATTTACATGACGCGGGTTTCCGCATCATGATTCACTGCCATCGCTCCATTGAACTTGCAAAAAAAATGGCTCAAAGCATGAACCAACGCCGTCCAAACAGTGCAAACTTTGTCACATCCAACCTATACGATACAACGAAAATTGATCATCTTATTACAAAAACAGTCGATTGGGCAGGACGTCTTGATCTGCTAGTTAATAACGCGTCAATATTCTCACGTGATGCAGAAAAATGGGATGAGCTATTCACAATCCATGTCAAAGCACCCTATTTACTGAGCACGGCCGCATTTCCATATCTTTATCAAACACAAGGGTCCATTATCAACATCACCGACATTCACGCAGAGCAACCGCTAAAAGATTATTCAGTATACTGTCAATCTAAAGCCGCTCTTTTAATGCAAACCAAGTCATTAGCTCGTGAATATGCCCCTAACGTTCGAGTCAACGCTGTAGCACCAGGTTCTATTATCTGGCCTGAAGAGGATAATCAGCTAACTGAAGACCAACAACAATTGATTATTAATAAAACACCACTTAAACGACATGGTAACCCTACATTTATCGCTCAAGCTGTCAGCGCTCTAGTGGATAATCCGTTTATAACTGGACAAACTTTACGCGTAGACGGTGGACGAAGTCTTGGTTAATTACACTCACGTTGCAACCAGCAGTTTCTTTGATTACATACCCGAATAGTTTCACAAACTGGCACATAATATTGTGGTGCATAATATCCAACTGGAGGCACCCCAATCACGATACCAGGACCACCACCCCATCCCCAGCCACCACCGTGGCCGTGATAATACCCACCACCCCAGTAACCCCAACCACCATGCGCATTAGATGCCGTGCTAGCTAGTAAGGCGAGAGCAAAAATAACGGTTCGACATAGAGTCATTTTGATTGTCATACTCATGATGATATCTCCTTTACAACAAATTATGCTTATATTACTAACAGCATAGTCATAAAGTCGATAAATAAATTAAACTTATTGCTTAAACAAGAACAAAAAAACAAGAATGACAAGTTCATTTCACTATGATTTAATCCATTTTAGCAATACAGAGCAAACACCCCGAGGCTATTTATAATTTCAATTTGAGAGACGTTTTTTATGAAAAACCTACGAATCATAATATTAATATTGTCACTAACGATTATAAACCCAATCCTATTTGCAGCATCAACACAAAACAGCAATCCATCCACAATGAGCTTTCAAGAAGCACTGGATATCATTAAAAATGCGGGTTACAAAACACTTCATAAGATTGAATTAAAGCATTTTATATACTATATCGAGGCGCTAAACGCGCAAGATAATGCCGTTAAATTTCAACTCAATGCCATAACAGGCGATCTTTCTCCGGCTGAATTAATTAAACATCATCATAAAGCGCAACATCGATACCATAAAAAATAAACGTAATTGTTCTCACATTTTCTTTATCAAAAATTAAAATAAGTACAAGTGATCCACATAATTATCCACAGATCAAGCATTAATACACACGAAGATAAAAAAAATTAAATAAAATTAATCAATAAGTTATATAAAAAAATCAATTCTGGTTTGAAAAGGCAACAAAGTTATTCACAATTATCAAATTGATTATTAACACCCCACTATTAACCAATCACTACCAGTAAGACCTAATCATGTAATTGTTTTTGCCAAAAAAAACACCGTTACAAAACAAATTACAACCAGCCAACTCACCTTATCTTTTAAAGCAAACAAAATAGGGTCATCATCCATCATACCCCGATTGGTGATAATCCAAACTCGAGAAATCCAAAACAATAACAACGGACAAGCCAACCAAATAATCATAGGACTTCGATATAATTCAGCTGTATGACTGTCTTGAACGTATAAAGCCAAGACCAAAACAGCAAGATAACCGGCAACCACACCCATTATAGAAATCATGCCTAAATCATCAGCGCAATAACCTCGACCAGGAAGCATTAAAAAATCATCGGCTTGCTTTATAACGTTTAGTTCAGCAAAACGTTTCACAAAAGCCAAACTCACAAAAATAAACATTGATAACGCAAGCAACCAAAAAGAAAGGGGAATATTTGCGGCAACGGCTCCCATCATCAGTCGAAAGGTATAAAGCAAAGCAAGCATGACAACATCGATGATAACTAATCGTTTTATATACAAAGAATAAATTGAGCTCAATAAAAAATAACCCAAAAGAATAGCAAAGCACCCCCAAGGCAAAACAATTCCTGCAATCAAAAAAGCCAAAGAAAGCAGTAACGGCCATACCAACCAACCATGAAACAACGATAAATCACCCGCAGCAAAAGGACGAAGCCGTTTAACCGGATGGCGTCTATCATCATGCACATCGATAAGATCGTTAAATAAATAAACACTCGATGCCGTTAAATTAAACACAACAAAAGCAATAATTGTTTGAAGCAGGCTGTCCAAACCACTGTATCGGTGAGCCGCTAATAAGGGGACAAAGACAAGACCGTTTTTTATCCACTGATAGGGACGAATCGCCTTCAAAAACGATATAAAAACAGGCCAATGAAAATCATAAAATAACAAACGAACTTTTTTAATCATATTCAGTATGACACTCTGGATAAAAATATAGGCAACTAGAGGCTGGTTACAATTAGGATGTCTAGGTCCCGCGACTTGTTCACAGAACGTAGGCCTTTTAAAGATGAATTTTAAACAAGCCCTAATCAGTCAAATAAATGTATTATTGTCACAATCGCTGTATAAACCCAATCATCCATTGACTGTCTGTTTTTAGCTAAAATTGTGAGTTTATAAGCAATAGTATAAAATAAATTATCCTATTTAACGCATTAAGTACAAACATGAATGCTTACGGATGGGGGTTATTTCCAAGAATGCATGCGGAAATAAACTATCCCTTAACAAGAACAGACTGTTTTAACCTCTTAACGAAAACACCATCCCTAATTCCTCGTGGGTTGGGGCGTAGTTATGGGGATAGCAGTTTGGCATCTGTTATGCTTGATACGCATTATCTTAACCATTTTATCAATTTTGATCACAAAACAGGTTTACTGACCTGTCTTGCAGGCGTATCACTCGATGATATATTACAGCACGTTTTGCCACAAGGCTGGTTCCTACCGGTAACCCCAGGTACACGTTTTGTATCGATTGGAGGTGCAATTGCTTGTGATGTTCATGGCAAAAATCATCACCTTGATGGCGCATTTAGCGATCACATTACCGAAATAGAATTGCTTTTGGGCAATGGTGACGTGGTTTTAATATCAAAAACACAAAAATCAGAACTATTTCATGCAACCTGTGGTGGAATGGGGCTGACCGGTATTATTCTTAAGGCAATAATCCAATTAAAACCTATTTCATCCAACAGAATCATTCAAACAACCATCAAAGCACCGGATATCGATGCATTACTGGAACACTTTACTGAATATGAAAACGTACCCTATTCTGTAGCCTGGATAGATTGCATGGCAAAAAGGCGCCAGTTGGGTCGAGGAATTATCACCCTTGGAGCACATGCTGAACAAAATAATATAACGATAAAAAATAAAAAAAAATGGTCAATTCCTTTTGAAGCACCATCCTGTCTACTTAATTCCATGAGCATTAAAACGTTTAATTATTTATGTTACGCAAAGCAATTACAAAAAAAACAAACCACATCAGTTCACATGGATTCTTTTTTTTATCCACTTGATAGGGTAGCAAATTGGAATCGTCTATACGGCAAAGCCGGTTTTCTCCAATATCAATTTGTGTTGCCTTTATCAACTGGAGTGGACAGTTTAAAAACCATGCTAACCCAAATAACATCTTCAGGACTGGGATCTTGTCTTGCTGTTCTGAAACGTTTAGGAAGAGCAAATAAAAACATGCTGTCGTTCCCATTGGAAGGCTATACGCTCGCACTGGATTTTAAAAATAAATCGCCTGTTTTTCCATTGCTCGAACAGCTAGATAGGATAGTTTTAAATCACGGTGGCCGACTTTATCTAGCAAAAGATGCTCGAATGAGTGAGCAAACATTCAAAGCAAGCTATCCCTCCTGGGAAAAGTTTGAAAATGTCCGTGAGCACTATCACGCTATCGGTAAATTTTCATCAAAGCAATCCAAACGTTTAGGACTTAAATGAAAAATGTACTCATTATTGGTGCAACATCAGCCATTGCTGAAGCCTGCGCTCGTCTTTGGGCAAATAAAGGATATCGTTTATACCTGGTCGCTCGAAATGAGGAGAGACTTCAATATTTAGCCAATGACTTACTCGTTAGAGGCGCTAAAACGGTTCATACACAGCTCATCGATTTAAACCAGCTAGACAGTCATGTGATGATACTCCATGACGTCATCAAAGAATTCAACACCATTGATATGACACTTATCTCCCATGGTACTTTAGGCGATCAAACAGCGTGTGAGCAAAATTTTTATTTAGCACATCAAGAACTCAATACAAATGCCATTAGCGTCA
>JAJZSG010000128.1 GCA_021849905.1 Pseudomonadota bacterium | reverse complement strand
TAAGCATGCTCCGATTGTTTGATAAAAATGCTCATATTGTTCAGAGCTATCACTCAGCAAACTTGCCGCAAGACCATATTTTGTTTGATTCGCAAGCCTAATGGCGTCATTAAAATCAGAATAACGGTATAGTTGCACAAAGGGTGCAAAAATTTCCTCATCAATTGGATTGGCA
The DNA here is from genome assembly GCA_021849905.1 of Pseudomonadota bacterium. Classification (GTDB taxonomy): domain Bacteria; phylum Pseudomonadota; class Gammaproteobacteria; order Legionellales; family Legionellaceae; genus DDPF01. The sequence goes on along the minus strand of JAJZSG010000128.1, from coordinate 4,906 downwards.
ACGTTTGTCATATCCATAATTCCAGGTGAAAGAAAGCTTGAGTTATCTTCAAGCAATCGCATCGTTAACAAACACTGTCCGCCCAGATTGTTTAATTTTTTTTGAGCATTAAGATGGGTCAAAGCATGGTGATGCGTGATCACAGGCCCCATAAACGGTTCAGGATTGTTATCAAAAGCACCTATTGTCAAGGTTGACGTTGCTTTGATAAACTGTTCTAGAAAGCTGTCGCCCCTTGCATTATCAGGAATGATAATCCGTCTTGCACATGAGCAGCGTTGACCTGCCGTGATAAATGAAGACAGGATGGTGTTATAAACACTGGCGGGTATATTGCTGACATCGCCTAAAACCAATGGATTGTTTCCGCCCATTTCTAACGCCAAGATAATATCAGGTCGGTCGCTAAAATGTTGATTGATTTTTAATCCGGTTTGATAGCTGCCGGTGAAATATACGGCTTGTATATCCTGATTCAAAAGGTGTTTGGCGGTGTCACTATCGCCTTGCACACCGTTAATAACCCCTGCTGGTAATCCACTATCATGCCAACATTGAAGAATGAAGTTGGCTACAGCAGGGGTTAATTCGCTGGGTTTATAAATAATCGTATTGCCTGCCAGAAGAGCTGGAACGATGTGACCGTTACTTAAATGTGCTGGGAAATTAAAAGGCCCCAGAACGGTAACCACACCATGTGGTTTATAACGTATGCGGCTGGTTGAGTCTCCACTACTCGTTTCTTTATCAACGGTTCGTTCTTGGAAGGCAGTAATCGATATATTAATTTTTCCAATCACAGCAGCAGCTTCAGTGAGCGCTTCCCATCGTGGCTTTCCTGTTTCAAGTGAAATTAATTCAGCTAAAGCCTGTTGTTTAATTTCAACTTGTTTGGAAAACTTTGAAACATAATGAGCTCTATCGGAAAACGTTAAACGAGACCATTGAGATCCAGCATGATGTGCTGCATCAGAGGCCATCTTCAATTCATCTGGGGTTGCATGCGCCCCGCGCCATAAAACCTGTTGATTTGCCGGATTAATTGAATGAAGTGGGCGACCTTGGCCATGGTGCCATTGGCCATTGATATAATGCCCAGTTTGAATGTCGTTTTTCATGCGATAGTCTCCAAAGTCAGAGGAGTGCAACTCGAACGCAGTCGCCTACTTTAATCTGTAATAAGTCTGCTGTGTCTTTATGAATAGCACAGTGTGTTTTTTTATTTTGAAAAGTGATTTGACTGATGGTTGCACGAAACTGAAGATTGGTATTGGCAACTATGTATCGGCTCCCATGTACATCATCAACAAGACTGTCGATAGTTAATAATTGACTATCACGAATCGTCTTAATTTTTTTACGTGATACGCTTATTGTGGGGCCTGCATCAAAAATATCGACATAATCAGTCAATTGGAATCCTTCATTGATGAGCATCGTTAATGCCGCTTCAGTATCTGGATGGGGTTTTCCAATCACGGCTTGTGCGCTAGGCGGTAATAATTCAACCAGTATGGGAGTCGTAGGCATTAAATCACTAATAAATTGTTTATCACCAATCGGTGTGAGTTTATCCGCTTTAGCATACGTCATATGAAAAAAATGATGGCCTACTGCATCCCAAAAAGGAGAGTGCCCCGACTCATCAGATACTCCTCGCATTTCGGCAATCACAGTTGGCTCAAAACGGTTTGGATAATTTGCCATAAATAAAAAACGTGATCGCGACAGTAATAAACCATTTCCACCGTGACGATAAGGGGGCTCAAGAAATAAGGAACACATTTCGCTGCATCCCTTGTGATTTTTTATAAGCGTTAAAACGTTATACTCGTTTTGAATATCAAGTGATGCGCATCGTTGAATGTGTTTAGTTAATCGATAGGAATAAAACGGTATTTTGTTACCGATATTTGATTGGATGGCGGATATGCCGACTAGTTTGTGGGTAGATGTATCTTCTAAGACAAATAAGTAATATTCATGGTGGGGTTTCGATATTGTGCTGCTGAATGATTTGACTGCCCAAAGCAGTCTTTTCTCTAACAAATCGTTATTTTTTACTAAAGATGTCATCCCTATACCGCTGTCTAATGCAAGATGGTGAATGGCGTGAAGATCATGAAGGTTCGCACTTCGAAACAGGACATCGTTCATGATTGACCAAGCTTCTCAAGCCCACCTTGAGCTAAATCGTGTAATAAAAGGGTGCTTAATGATGCGCGTTCTACCAGGCTATCAAGTAGTATAAATTCGTTTTCGCTGTGAATATCACCGCCTCGCACACCTAATGTGTCAAGCACCGGCAATCCTTGTGCATTAAAATTATTTCCATCACAGCATCCGCCACTATCTTGCCAATCAAGTTTTATTCCGAGTGTGTGTCCTAATTTTTGAATGCGGTCAAATAAATCTTCAGTGGGTTTGTTGATTTTTTTCACTGGGCGTTCGAAACCACCATGTATAGTCAAGTGATAATCTTTTTCTTCTGTATTGCGTCGAATGGTTTCTAGTTCCTGACGTACCCAATGCTCATCTTGGGCTTGTGTGATTCGAATATCGAGTTTCACAACGGCTTTGTCTGGCACAACATTTAACGCATGCCCACCAGCTATGATGCCCACGTTGATAGTCACACCTTCTTTCTTGCCATTTAGTGCGTCAATTTGGGTAATAATTTTGGCTAAATAACAAATGGCATTTCGACCCTCATCAAAGGCTCTACCCGCGTGAGCGGCACGTCCTGTTGCAACCAACGTGAGTTTCCCGCTCCCTTTTCGATTTTTAGCAAGCGTACCGGTGGCATTCATCGCAGGCTCATAAACCAATGCAGTTTGACAGCGTGTTGCAATATCCCGAAACAGGTGACTGGATGCGGGCGATCCGATTTCCTCATCGGCATTAATAAACACATCCCAACCCAGCTTTGAGGCTGCCGCTGTTTTCTCGAAAGCAGTTAATGCATGCAGCATAACGATTAGCCCGCCTTTCATGTCTGCAACACCTGGGCCGTTTATTTGATTTTTATTAATATAAGTCAGCTTCTGAAAGGGATGATGGGCGCCATAAACCGTATCCATATGTCCACTAAGTAAGACTCGACGCTTTAATTCAGGACGTTTACGGATATAGAGTGAATCGCCGCATGATTGAATGATGGTGTTTCCAGCCATATCAAGCATTGTGATTGTTCGCGCCTGAAGTATTTGAATATCATCTGCAATAGGCTTGAACGCATGACTTAAACGTTGATGAATGTTTTTCAATCCGTCTAAATTGTCCGTGCCTGAGTTGATTCCACAAAACTCAAGCAGTTGCTCTACCATGAACGATTCGTTCTCGTGAAGCAAGGCAATTGCATCCTTTTGCATATGTTCCATTGATATGACGCGTTGTATTCTCAGGTTATATTCAATATCTTAAGATGACAATTGTTTTTTAAAAAAGGCTTTTATACAAAGCCATAAATAATTGCTGGTAATCTGGCAAACCGCTTGGTAAAATGTCTCAAAAATAAACAGGAATTGATTGATTATGACAAGCTACTGCGGTTATATTGCTTTGGTTGGACGACCTAATGTCGGAAAATCCACACTGCTTAATCGAATTTTACAACAAAAATTGAGCATCACGTCACGTAAACCTCAAACAACTCGACACAGTATTATCGGTATTCGTACAGACGATGATTATCAGTTTGTCTATGTAGATACCCCGGGTATTCACCAGGGTTCTAAAAAAACTATGAACCGGATGATGAATAAAACGGCTATTAGTACGCTTCGAGATGTGGATGCGGTTGCGTTTTTAGTCGATGGTACGCATTGGGAAGACGAAGACGAATATGTATTGGGTCTGATTAAAAATATCGATGCGCCTTGTTTTTTAGTTGTGAATAAAGTGGATAAAATTACGGATAAGATGCAGATGCTTCCCTGGATTGAGTCGATTAGCCAACGTCATGCGTTCACGGAAATTATTCCAATTTCAGCAAAATCGGGTTTGCAAGTGGATAAATTACAAGCGTGTTTACGGGCTGTTTTGCCAGAAGGCCCGCATATGTATGGCAATGACCAGTTTACTGACCGCCCAACTCGCTTTTTATGTGCGGAGTTAGTGCGCGAGAAAATTTTCCGCCTTTGTGGACAAGAATTACCTTATTCGACGACAGTTGAAATAGAATCGTTTAAAGATGAAGGGATGTTAGTTCGCATTCATGCGCGTATTTTAGTCGATAGAGAGAATCATAAGCGTATGATTATTGGTGATAAAGGAAGTAAGTTAAAAGACATGGCGACCAGTGCGCGCATTGACATGGAAGCGTTGCTTGGGAAAAAAGTGTTTTTACAGTGCTGGTGCAAAGTCAAATCAGGCTGGTCTGATGATGAGCGCGTATTAAAGCAGTTAGGTTATGATTAGCAGCGGTTTTGACGCCTGGCTTTTACACAAGCATTGGTCAGGCGAAACCAGTGCACGAGTCACCTTTTTTACGCGTGAACACGGTGTAATCGTAGCACTTTGTAAAGGTGGCCGTGCTCCCAAAAAACAATCGACACTTCAGCCTTTTACACCATTGTGGTTGGCATGTGATGTTCGAAACGATTGGCATTATGTGCGTCAGCTCGATATTACGGCACCATCTTTGATACTAAACAGAGATGCGCTATTTGCCGGGTTGTATATCAATGAGTTGCTTTATCATGGCATTCGCCAGCTTGATGCCTGTCCCAATCTTTACGATGCTTACCAACAAACACTTAACGCATTAACGATTCTGACGGATCGATTAGCCATTGAGGTCATTTTGCGTCGGTTTGAATGGCAGTTTCTTAACTCGCTTGGTTACCAAATGTCACTGACCCATGACGCGTTAACAGCAGATCCCATTGACGCAAGTAAACAATAC
>JAJZSG010000011.1 GCA_021849905.1 Pseudomonadota bacterium | reverse complement strand
TTCCGATCTCTTTAATCCAAATCCAATACCTAACATGGAGCTTAACGAGATGAAGGAAACAAAATGATTCTTTTTTTTGGCTCGCATATAACGCAAGCCGATATACAAGGCCAATGGCTTAAACATAAAAGGATTAGATTTGGATTAAAGTGTTATTGTAGTCAAAATATATCGTACATGATATAGCGATGAGACAGGCTTTTAATGTTCTAGGTTGAGTAATTGCTCTCGGCATACTTTAGAATCAAGAATTGTCTGCATAGGTTACAAGTTCTGTGAGCATAATAAAGCACGAGGCTTGGATTAAAATTATTATACCTCATCCCTCCATCAAGAAATGATTCCGTCAAGCTACTCATCCCAAGCATCGTGCTTAACGAAAAGTACGGGTTTATTTCATACGAAAACATTCCGTTAACAGCAAAACCTGCGCCTTGACTGCCATAAGCATCACTGCCTCCTGGAAGGGTAGATAAAGCCTCTGCAGCCGAAAGCCAATTTTCACCGCCTACAATTTCGTGCTTTTCACTGATAACTGTTGAACTATATCCTGATATCGACTCGTTCACAAATGACAACCGACTGTAAACAGGCAACGCAATAATCAACTCACTTTTAGCAGGCAATCCGAAAAAACACCGTTTGAGGAAAAACCTGTTCTTGACCCAATGCTTTTGAATGACTGTATCGGTATCCTGATTCAATCAATATGGACTTATTAGATATGGTGTACGGCGTGTTTGTTACACTCCCCCTGTCGGTTAAATCCAATAAAGTTATGCTTTCGGAGTGCGACGCTAATGAACAAAGCCCTGTAAGAACTGACATCAATTTGAACGAAGACTTATAAACAACTGTGCCTATGAGTGGTTTAAGAAGGTGCTATGTTACATTTCGTTTTAGATTTTATGGTGCCCAGGGCCGGAATCGAACCGGCATGGTGTTACCACCGAGGGATTTTAAATCCCTTGCGTCTACCTGTTTCGCCACCTGGGCATAACGTTTTGGAGGCTGAGGCCGGAATCGAACCGGCGTACACGGCTTTGCAGGCCGCTGCATGACCACTCTGCCACACAGCCTATACATAACAAAAAAGCGACTTTGGGTCGCTTTAATTTGGAGCGGGAAACGAGGCTCGAACTCGCGACCCCAACCTTGGCAAGGTTGTGCTCTACCACTGAGCTATTCCCGCATCAACAGGTGACAATTTTACCCGAAATTATTGTCCTGTCAACAGCTGAAATTAAGTTTTTTTAATCAGTTGCGGCCAAGCCATAGATAGATAAACAACCATCGACCAAATCGTTAAAATTGCAGCTACATACAATAATATAAAACCAATTGCTCCAAGCCAGGATGCCATAGGAGGATACATAATCAATAAAATCAACGCGATCATTTGCATGGCTGTTTTAACTTTTCCAATATAACTAACGGCAACGCTTGCGCGATTTCCCATCTCTGCCATCCATTCTCTTAGAGCAGAAATCACAATTTCTCGACCGACAATAACAATAGCTGGAAAAACAATATAATGGATATCTTTTTCACCAACCAGTAACAGTAAAGTCGATGCGACTAAGAGTTTATCCGCGACTGGATCAAGAAAAGCGCCAAACAGTGATATTTGCTTGAGTTTACGAGCGAAATAACCATCTAACCAATCAGTAAAACTGGCCAGGGCAAAAATAATCGCAGCAACCGCATGAGCACCGGCAAAAGGTAGATAAAAAATACAAACAAAAACAGGAATAAGCATAATACGCATTAAAGTTAACAGGTTAGGCAAGCTGGTTAGCGTACTCACGGGATTACCCTTATTCTAATGATCTGATAATTTCAAATATTGAGACAATTGTGAATAGTCATCAAACACAGCTAAGGCACCCGCAGCAGTCAAATTAGCCCGCTGATCATGATAAAAATCAACGCCTATCGCATCAACATCAACTGACAATGCCATTTCAATATCCGTTATCGAATCGCCAATCATCAACGTTTGTGATGCGCAAACATCGAATATAGCCATAATTTCCTCAAGCATTTGGGGACAGGGTTTAGGTGGAGACTGACCTGCGGCACGAGTCACTCTAAAAAAATCCTGTAATCCCGTTTCCTGTAATGCACGCAGCAATGAATGCTGCCCTTTATTACTGGCAATTGCCAAGTGCAAACCAGCGCGCGAAATTTGTTCAACAAGCGCTTTTGCACCGGGAAATAAACACGCATCGGAAGACGATGAAATCAACGCTTTTTGGACAGCATGCAACAATTGCTCATGTTGGTGCAAGGTGAGATGAGGAAATAGTTTTTTTACCGCCCTCACTAAACCTAAAACAGCATATTGCCGCGCCAATTTTTCATTCAATTCACCAAAATGCAAACATCTAGCCTGCGTCGCCAGCGTGTTGATGACATGCCCAGGTGTGTCGCCTAGTGTACCTTCCCAATCAAATACCACCAGTTGATATGATTTTTTCATGGTGAGATTGACTCCTTAACCCCGTCAACGTATTTGCAAATTCATCATCCAAATCCGCTTGAAACACATATTTTTTATCGTTTAGAGTAAATTGAATTGCTCTTGCATGCAAATACAAGCGCAAATTCTTGGTTTCAAAACCGTCTATTTGAGCGAGTTGCCCGTATTTTGTATCACCGATGATCGGATGCCCAATATAAGCACTATGTACCCTAATCTGATGTGTACGCCCCGTTTTAGGAGTCGCTTCAATCCAGCATGCGTGTTGATAATTCTCCAATAACATAAAACCAGTTTGCGACGATTTGCCTTCAGAACTCACAATGACCATTCGTTCACCAGATTTCAGCGTGTTTTTTTCAAGAGGCGCATCAACCATAATCGATTTTTTTTTATGCCAAGGATTTAGCAGCAAAGCCCAATACACTTTGGTCACTTCTCGAGATTCAAGCAACGCTTGAATCGCTCTCAAAACACTGCGTTTCTTCGCAAAAAGTAGACAGCCAGAGGTTTCTTTATCCAAACGATGCACCAGCTCTAAATAGGGTAAATCCAAACGAGTTTTGCGCAAGGCCTCAATCATTCCAAAGCTTAATCCACTACCCCCATGAACGGCTATTCCAGTTGGTTTGTTGACGACTAACAGATGATCATCTTCATAAATAACACACTCATGCAAACGTTCTGCTAAACGCCCTCCCACATGCACGTTTTTTTCTTGTGACAGTCGAATAGGCGGAATTCGTACGTTATCTCCCTCACACAAACGTGAACTTGCTTTAGCACGTTTTTTATTGACTCTCACTTCTCCACCACGAATAATTCGATACACATGACTTCGAGGCACACCTTTCAATATACGCAACAGATAATTATCCAAACGTTGCCCGTCTTCTTCTTTTGTAATTTCCACGTAATGCACATCATTCATATGTCAAACCTATTTCCTGCGCCTGATTTCTTTGATATCATCTTCAAGAGTCGGAATAAAATGCATCCGAGAAAGAATTATAACGTATATCGCGAATAAAAAGTTTACCGGGTGGTAAAAAATTAACGATACCATGACGAGGTATATACTAAACAATAAAACGCGCTTTCCTTTAGATGATGATACTAAACGCAACCCAAACCCGAGCCTAAATCATTCAGATACCCACGCAAGCCAGACATACTCGAACAAGTGGATATGCACCTCACGATAAGAAGGTCGCTTGCGCAATAGGTCTGCAATTAAGGGGTTGGGTCATGCTTGGAAACAAATAAAAGATTTCTCTCATTTTTAGACAATGATCATTTAGGAAAATATCCTGTTACAAGCAACGAGGAAACCCTGAATAATCCAATTAAACGTTGTTAGAGAAATTCTGTTTTACTATCACCATTACAAGATAAAGCGCCCTTTAAAAAGGGGTTAACAATGGAAAAAATGCTGATAAACGCAACTCAATCAGAAGAGGTGCGTGTTGCTCTGGTCAAAGATAATCATCTATATGATTTGGATATTGAATGTCCTTCTGAAATCAAGAAAAAAGGGAATATATACAAAGCCGTTGTGACGCGTCGTGAGCCCAGTCTCGATGCAGTTTTTGTAGAATACGGTTCTAAACGCCAAGGTTTTTTACCCCTTAAAGAAATAGCACCTGAATACTTTAACAAGCAACAAGCCAGTGAAGGTAAAACCTCTGTTACAGCGTTGCTGCGTGAGGGACAAGAATTACTTATTCAAGTTGACAAAGAAGAGCGTGGGAATAAAGGTGCGGCCCTGACAACGTTTATCACCCTTGCTGGATGTTACCTTGTTTTAATGCCTAATAGTCCTCGTTCAGGTGGAATATCACGCCGAATTGAAGGCGATGACCGAGACGAATTAAAAGAGACGCTAAATAGTCTCGAGTTAACCGAAGACATGGGGCTAATTATTCGCACGGCAGGCGTTGGGAAAAGTCAGGATGAATTACAAACTGACCTGGATATGCTCTACAATCAATGGCAAGCCATTAAACACGCCTATCATTCACAATTAGCCCCTTGCTTAATACACCAGGAAGGCGATGTGATAATCCGATCCATTCGAGATAATTTACGCAAATCTATTGGTGAAATTATCATTGACGACCAAATTTCTTATGTCAAAGCAAGACAGTATATTGAGCAAGTTAAACCTGATTTTTTACCTAATCTGAAGTTATTTAAAAACACCATTCCTCTGTTTAATTTCTACCAAATTGAAAGCCAGATTGAAACCGCTTATCAGCGTGAAGTTTTGCTTCCCTCTGGTGGAGCCTTAGTCATCGACCGAACCGAAGCACTGGTCTCAATTGATATTAACTCTGCTAAAGCAACCAGCGGTGCTGATATCGAAGCTACTGCTTTAAATACAAATCTTGAAGCCGCTGATGAGATTGCAAGGCAACTTCGTTTACGTGATTTGGGTGGTTTGGTCGTTATTGACTTCATCGACATGGGTTCCAGCAAAAATCAACGTGATGTGGAAAATCAATTAAAAGAAGCATTGAAAGCGGATAGAGCGCGTATTCAGGTGGGCCGTATTTCACGGTTTGGATTACTTGAAATGTCTCGCCAACGCTTAAGGCTTTCGCTGGGAGAAAGTGCTCAGGAAGTCTGCCCTCGATGCGAAGGACGAGGAACTGTTCGAAACATTCAATCGAATGGTTTATCAATCATTCGATTAATTGAAGAAGAAGCACTAAAAGAAAAAACAGCTGAAGTTCATGTGCAATTACCCGTTGATATGGCTACCTTTATTATGAATGAAAAACGTGAATTCATTAATAACATTGAAAAACGCCATAAGGTGCATATCTTAGTTATTTCAAATCCATATTTGCAATCACCACAATACAGCATTAGTCGACTAAAGGAAGATAACGTAGGGAAAAACAAAAAACCAAGTTATTCTATGGTGCAACAACCCGAATTAGATATTATCCGCAGTGGTCAACAGGCTCTGCCCGACGAGCCGGCAGTAAAATTTCATGATACCCAACATGCTCCTCAACTGAAAAAACCAGGCATTTTATCGCGACTATGGGGCGCCATTACAGGTAACAAAAATAGTATCGAAGCAACAAAATCTAATGGCTATAAATCAAAAAAATACGCCGTAGAATCCCCAAAAACACGAACACATCAAACTGAAAAACATAATACGGCCAATCGCAAGCGAAATACCAATACAAGCAGCGCCCAAGTTCAAACAAACCATAATAAAACCTCAACACACCCTGCGCGTAAAAAACAAAATCAAAATCCACAACGGGGTCGAGTTATTCCTATAAAAACAGAACAAAAACCAAATGTTACAAAAGAATTTAATGAAAATGAGAAAAATTAATATCTAATACTGTTAAGTTCCTAAACTATGGTATATCGTGGATGATGTATACCATAGTATCAACTCCCGATAATGGCTGAATATTAGAAAAGGAGAGCAATCATGGAAGCAAGACAATCTGTTAATCAACAGAAACCTCCTCTGGTCAGAAGAGTATCCAATAGCATTTCTAGTTTTTTTATGAACAAAAAAGTAACTTCAGATGAACTAATCAATACAAACTTGTCTTCAAAATCAAACGAACAATCCAGCTCATCCACCGACTATGACAGTCCCATCATATCTAATTTTGAACCATCACCCCGATCTGATATCACAGCAATTATACTCGATTTAGATAACAGCAATCGCTCAATATCTTCTTTATGTGATGAAGAACATTATCATGATGATAGCGCATTGACTGATGAGAGCACGTCATGCAACGCCTTAGAGAATAATTTCAACCTGTTTGATAATGAAAACGTACGCATCGCTCCAGATAACACATGGCTTCATTGGGCGTTACTTCATTTTCCACCCACATTAAATAATGCTGGCATTTTACTCCTTGCAAGTGGATTAACCCTTCTGGCCATAGGATTCATTGCAAGCACAACGAGTATATTAATGGCAACGGGAACAGCTATTGCAGGTGCTGGTGCTTTATTATCTTTTTACGGTCATTATAATCCGAGCCGTCATGAATCTGACGAGGAAACAATCCGAGCGGAACGCGTTAACTATCCATCTCCTGCATCCAGTGTCGTTTAACCAATAGTTTAAAAGCCGCGGCCTGGTTCGCGGCACCCACTCGTCCATATCACGCACTAAATGAAAGCTCGTGCTAATATTAATTTATATTTAACCAGACAGTAGATCCAATATGCTCTATTTAAATAATCCCCTATTGACTAGTGATAAGATTATTTTCTATTTCGAATCAAACTTGGATAAATTAAATAAGATTGTGCCCGAAGGTTCAAAAACTCCGTCTGCGTTGAGACAATTAAAAAAACAAATTAAAAGCCAATTTTTTTGAAAATTTGGATAAAAACGCGTCTGATGAGGAGATATTGAGGGTCTTAGAAACCGATACGCGTTTTGTCGCTAACTACCCCAAGTTAAAGCAGGTACTGCAAACCATTTTTACTCTAAACGATACTGATAACAAAGCAACAGCACTTGCGCAGTTAAAATCCATTGAAATGGTAGATTGGGATACTTTAAATGCTGATACACAATGGGCTCTTCACAATCAAAAATATAACTATTTTAATAACTCACCTGAACGACGTCACTTATTTATCGAGCTAGCTACCGCATGTCGAACTCTAATTGTATTGTTTGAAAAAAACAACACCCAAGATGACACGATGGCCTATGAGTATGCCTACAAACTCATGGCCATATTTACGGATGAGCAACCACTCGATTCCAGAACATTTGATACGATTGCCAAAGAGGCTAATAAATTAATCACGCATGATAATAGTGATAAAAATCATCCGTTGCACGATGCCTTACTGGTAAAACTGGATTTACCGCCTGCATACGCCTTGCAAGATAAGGCGGGATGGCAGGCACTAATCAAATCGTCAGGAACCAAAGCCTTTTATTTTCTGGGAATGGCACAAAAAATAGAACAAAAAATAGCAACATAACCCAACGAAACCGGTCATCGCGCACCCAAAAACCTGAAGGAGGCTAAATCTATAGCCGCACTCTGTCACTATACAAGAGCCGACGAGGATCCGAATTTTGCTGAGCTATGCCATCGTTATAAGGTTTCTGAAAGACGATTTAATCGATGTCTTGATTACTTGGCATCCGGCTGGCCGAAAAAACAATGGACTCCATTCCGGATGTTCAAATCACAGGTAAGGAGCAGGCAGAGGGATTATATTGGGTTAAATTGCCTGTAAATGACAAGCGGGCATTGATTTTGGGCGATATAACGTCCTGCTGTCAGTCAATTGGTAGGCATTCAGAGCAATGTGTAAAAGACGCGGTTACTTTGACAGATAATGGCTTATACGTCCTCTTAAAAAAACGAAGAAAAGATGCTCATGCTGTAATCACAGGTCGTGAAATTAATGATCATGATTTTAAAATCGTCGGTCAGTCTTATGTTTGGAAAAGTATGAATGGAAATCTTTGTTTAGACTCCATTGAATCCCTGTCTGACGAAGTATCTACTGACTCTTTAAGAAGCATTCTTTCTAGTTTTGCAAGTAAACTGCTGCAAGACAATCCTGATATTAAATGCATCACACTGGGTGCCGGTGGAAAAACACCTGAACATTTATTTTCTAGAACATTCATAACTGAGAAAATACGTTACGGATATCAATATAGTGATTCTTTCTGTCAATACTGCATTGCAAAAACACCCTTTGACAATCTTGATATAGAACAACGTACCAAACTAGACAATTTGTTAGACCCATACCCCAAATACATAAAAGACGTGATTAACTATTCCAGTTTTTATGCGGAAAACACCGCATTTTTTGTTGAGCAATTAGAAAACATAAGTGCATTTATTGAACTCCTTAGAAGTTTAGGCACAACGTTTCCTGAGCTTGAAGACCATTTGTTGAATGAAACGGTGCTCAATGAGTTATTAGAATGTAACGATTTAATTGTCGCAATACAAAATACACCCATCGATAAGCGTACCGAAACAAAAGAAAACATGTTAAGCGATGCTTGTAACAATAATGATACTGACAGAGTCAATCTTCTTCGTTGGCTAGATTTTCCCATTACCGAGCGTTTAATTAAAAATATTGACCCGAGATGGGCTACTCAATTTATGCCTCAAATTGAGCCGATTCTCGAGAGATTACAATATGTTGACCATGTTGACTCACTTTATTATATTAACAGAGAAAAGTTATCCGAACTTGTTTTGGCATCATTCATTGAGGAAGCAAATAGTGAAAGCCATGATATTGTCGATGACAACAAGTTGACACTGTTTATTAGAAATAAATTACATGAAATAAATGAGCAGGAAAACACTCGCATTATTCGAGGAACTACTCAGTTTAAAACAAAATTTCTTGAGCTAAAAGAAAATTATGATAGGTCTAAAGACTTTTCAGGACCGTCTATTTATGAGATAGATTAACTGAACTTTATAAACAGCAACGACTTATTCCTTTTTTTTCTTTTTCTTCAATCCAGTCGCTATCGGATTCACACCAATGTTAGGATTAACCCCACAATCATCCAATAATTTCAATAAATTATTACCCCGTCGTGTGAGTCGCTTCACACAATAGATATCAAGATAGCTTTGTAGAATATAAAAATAATCCGGTAACGTTAGGATAGCTAAAATCTTTTCCGCACGCACGATGTGATTCGGCTGACTATCATCACAAGCCTGAAATAAAACAGCACCTAGCATCGCCGCAAAACTGGCTTTACGAGCCGCATTAGATAAATAAAACCGCTGGATGCATTCATCCAATGCCCTATCTTTATCCCACTCCACCCATGCATCATAGAGCTTTATTGCTTCATCTGGAGAAAAATGCTCAACGACTGTTAATTGTTGCAGAGCAAACGCAACCGGTATAACGGCTTGAACATTAGCCCAAGAGCAGTTACCGACAATTTGTGAGCTTATCGGTATCTTTAACACCGGAATAAGCCCTAACTTTTTATTAATCATTTGATGAAAATAATCGCGGCTTTGTTTCTGATATAAAAATTCTTGCAAAAAATTAGCCGTTAATACTTCGGGACGGGTGATTCGATAAATATTCACACTGCCCTCTTTTAAACTGTTTTCACCCCTATCAATTTTAGCCCACCATTGCTGATAGCGCACAAAACACAGAGCGTGTCCTCGACTGGCTGCTGGCAAAATAAGCATCGGCGATTGGATTAATTGTGCCAACCGTGCGCGGTGCTTGTCGGTTAAGGACACATGCTGCTGCAAGGACAAGAGCTCTCCCGCAACAGAAAAGGCATCCATCACTTGATGCAGCAAGGTAAAATAAGGCCTATAATGCCGGGTTGAGAAACTACTGGTGAAACGTCGTAATGAGTCATGCATCATCGCAACAGTGAACTCCAGAATAAACCCTTCATAATCTACCTCAATGAATTCATCATTAGCCGTCACAATATCCACATCACCAGACAGTTCAAAACGATGCCCCAGTAGTTTTGCACAAATAAAATCTAATGCAAAATCCAACTTGGCACCATATTGGTAAAGCATGTTTTTTAAAGGACCTTGTGCACGCAAAACTGGATAAACTAAAACAGACAAACCCGAACGGGTATAGGCATTGGGATTAGCACCATGTTTTAGTAACAATAAAGTGAGTGCCATATCCGCGTTATCAACAGCCCAATGCAACGCGGTACGACCCGTGACATCGGGCTTATTGACATCAACGCCCCGGGCAATCAGTAATTCTGCGATGTGAGCCTGTCGGGTTATGGCGGTTTCGATTAACGGAGTAAACCCATATTCATCGATATCATCAAGGGTTTCACCCTCACGTAAATAGTATTCAAAATCAGGGACACGACAGCTAATGATATCGTTTGCAATCGTCATCATGGGCCTTGTGGTTTAGGTGCGGTTGAAAATTTCGGCATATTCCCTAACCGCAATTGCTTTTCCATTTCCTGCTCACGACGCTCGTTATCATATTCTCGACGAGCATCGGTGTTTAAAGCAGGCACAGGATTAACATTGGTATCCACACCATCAAAACGCTGACTGTTAAGCCAAGGATTTTGTGCAATATTATTTTGCAACTCACCTTCAGGAGCTGGCTGTTGAACTTGCTCTTCATTGTGTTCACGCGCATTCACTTTGGCAAAGCGACGTTGTCCGGCTTGTTCGGCCAGTCGTCTTTGTCGATCCATGGTTCGCGTTTCATCAATTAATATTGATTCCGGATCTACTTTTATAATACTCATAGGCTCATATAGATTACAAATCGAACACTTTTATTATAGCATAGACATCTAAATTATAAATATTGTTTAATCAAAATTTCAGCTATTTGTACAGCGTTGGTAGCAGCACCTTTACGGATATTGTCAGCAACAACCCACAAATTTAATCCTGAAGGATGAGACAAATCTTGACGAATACGCCCCACAAAAACCTCATCATGACCGGCCGCATGCTCAATAGACGTTGGGTATTTTAGTTTAGCTGGATCATCCACAACCTTAACACCTGGTGCCTTAGACAATAATTTGTGTGCTTGCATAGTGGTTAATGGTGATTTCAACTCTACGTGAATGGCTTCTGAATGACCGTAAATAACCGGAACGCGTACCGCCGTTGGGTTAACCATAATGTTATCATCGTCTAATATTTTTTGGGTTTCCCAGACCATTTTCATTTCTTCTCGGGTGTAGCCATTGTCTTGAAATTCATCAATATGGGGTAATACGTTAAATGCAATTTGTTGTGGATAAACCGATGATTTAGCGGGTCGGCCATTAAGCAATTCACCCATTTGCGAAATTAACTCGCTGATTGCCTCTTTTCCTGTTCCCGAAACGGCTTGATAAGTTGCAACGTTAATTCTTGAGATCCCCACAGCATCATATAAGGGCTTAAGCGCCACTACCATCTGAATGGTTGAACAGTTTGGATTAGCAATAATCCGACGCTTGGTGTAATCGGCAATACGCTCTGGATTTACTTCAGGCACAACCAACGGCACATCATGATCATATCGAAAACAAGACGTATTATCGATAACAATACAACCTGCATCAGTCGCAACAGGAACATACTGTTCTGACACAGAGCCGCCGGCTGAAAAAAATGCAATATCAACTTGACTAAAATCAAACTGACTTAAATCAAGCACATCGACTTGTTTATTACGAAATAAAACGGATTTACCGACAGAGCGCTCACTGGCTAAGGGATATAATGTTGAAACAGGAAATTTGCGCTCTTCTAATACCGTTAACAATGTTTCACCTACTGCACCTGTGACACCCACAATCGCAACGTTTAATTTTTTAGTCATCGACAACCTCTTTTTTAACAAAACCATTATTTCGAGTCAATTGTAAGACATGCTTTAGGTGCAATTCTCATAGACAAATATAGGTTGGGCCTTGGCTCAACATAATTCAAACACCCAAATGTCAATAAAAATACCTAGTCACAACATATCGCATTTTTGTTGGGCCAAGGCCCAACCTACGCGATTTTATTTGCCTATAGGAGAGCTACACCCCATGCTCTGACTTCGTAAAACCTCATCCATCAACACAAGCGCCATCATGGCTTCCGCAATCGGTACCGCCCGTATACCCACGCAAGGATCATGACGCCCTTTGGTGACGATTGTCACGTCTTCACCCTTCATGTTAATGCTTCGTCCCGGAATCACAATACTCGATGTCGGTTTTAATGCAAGACTCGCTTCAATCGTTTGGCCTGTAGAAATTCCGCCCAAAATTCCACCCGCATGATTACTTAAGAATCCCGATGATGACATTTCATCGCGGTGCTCATGGCCTAATTGCGTAACGGCTGCAAAACCATCGCCAATTTCCACCCCTTTGACAGCATTAATTGACATAAAGGCATACGCTAACAACGCATCGAGTTTATCAAACACAGGCGATCCCAGGCCTATGGGCACTTGTTGTGCACGAACACCAACCCTGGCTCCCACTGAATCCCCTTTTCGACGCAACTCATCAATTTGTGCGGCTAAAACAGGAACTTGATGGGTGTTTGGGCAAAAAAAAGGATTATTATCAATTTCACTCGCATCGTCAAAATCAACAACAATTGATCCCATTTGCTGTAAATAACCGAAAATATCGATATTTAAAACTCGTTTTAAATATAATCGGGCAATAGCACCAGCTGCCACTCGAGACACTGTTTCACGAGCAGACGAGCGCCCTCCCCCGCGATAATCTCGATGCCCGTATTTATGATGATACGTAAAATCCGCATGCCCTGGACGAAAAACATCTTTAATATCGTTATAATCACGACTGCGCTGATCGATGTTTTCAATCGTTAAAGCAATAGGCGTACCCGTTGTTTTCCCTTCGAATACACCAGACAGAATATTAACTCGATCGTCTTCACGACGTTGCGAGGTATAACTCGATTGCCCGGGTCTTCGTTTATCCAAAAAAAACTGAATATCGGCTGCATCCAAATACAAACCGGAGGGACAACCATCAACAATACAACCCATTGCAGGACCATGACTTTCGCCAAAGGTGGTTACTGCAAACAATGTTCCGAAGGTATTACCACTCATCTACACACAGTCTTTAAGTTGTTGAGCCGTTAACAAAAATACACCTTGACCACCATGTTCAAAATCAAGCCATGTAAATGGGATATTCGGGTAAGCCTCAACCAGCTCTTGCTCACTGTTGCCTACCTCAACCACCAGAATACCCTCTTCGCTTAGATAATCGAATGCTCTCCGAAGAATCACATCCACAATCACTAAGCCGTTATTACCCGTTTCCAATGCCAAAACCGGCTCATGATTATACTCATCAGGCAGCAGCTGCATTTCATTAGCGCCAACATAGGGCGGATTACTCACGATAATATCATATTTAACAGCAGGTACAGCATGAAAGCAATCGGATTCGATTAAGGTCAATTGATCTTGAAGGCCATGTTTTTCACGATTAATGTCTGCAACAACCAACGCATCTGGCGAAATATCAACCGCATCAACTCGTGCATCGGGAAAAGCATAACAACAGGCTATAGCAATACAAGCACTACCCGTGCATAAATCCAGAATCCGATTAACGCGAGACTCATCAACCCAGGGTGAAAACTGCTGGTTAATCAATTCAGCAATGGGTGAACGAGGAATTAAAACACGCTCATCAACATAAAACGATAGCCCACAGAAATAGGCTTCATGCGTCAAGTAAGGCACAGGTATACGACCGATGATACGTTGCGCTAACTGATGGCACAGTAACTCTTTTTCATCAGGGGTTAAACGCGCGTCCAATAAAGACGGCTCAACATCAAAAGGCAGTGACAAGGTACCTAAAACAAGTGTTAATATGTCATCCCATGCATTATCAGTACCATGACCGTAATGCAGAGATGCAGCGCGAGCGCGCGATAAACCAAAACGCAAAAAATCATTGACGGATTGAAATTCTCGTGTAGCAATAACATATGAGTCAGTCATACAGGCTCCTAAATAGCAGAGTATAACTCACTTAATCATTTACTGCCTTAAGGCCTACTATCATGACTGTCTCTGATGACGACAAAGCCCTGTTTCAGCTGATTATGAAAACCGTTAAACCACTCAAAACGACCCAACGTGTAACCAGGGTATCAGAAGTAAATAAACCTTCAAAAAATACCATCAAACCCCTTGGTAAACAAAATGTCACGCCACCACCATCAAGTCAGATGTCTAGTAACATCCAAAACTCAACCGACTTCTATTTGTCGAATCATTATATGGACGTGGTCACCGCGTCATCTGTTCTATCCTATTCAAACGGCGATATTCCCAAAAAACGCCTAATTGAATTAAAAAACGGGCAAATTCATTGGGAAGCCCGTCTTGACCTCCACGGCTTTAGACCAGACGATGCACGACAGGTTTTATGCCAATTTATAAATAAACAAAGCTTAAATAGTCACCGCTGTTTACTCATTATTCATGGAAAAGGCGGCCGGTTTGGAGAGGAACCCGTTTTAAAAAATCACGTGAATCACTGGTTAAAACAATTGCCTCATGTCCTTGCCTTTCATAGCGCAATCCCTAAAGATGGCGGAACAGGCGCGGTTTATGTGCTGTTAAAACGTCAACATGAATGATATGATTTAAGTGTTAATAAAAAGTCTCAGTCGTCGTATTAATAATTCAGAACCCGACGTCCCGCGAACAAATCGCGTGACTTAGGCCTTTAGAAAATGAATTATCAACAAGCCCTTATAAAATATGTCAAACCAAGACAAGTTCCAATTACCTATCACAGCACTTTATGAAGAAATCATCCCGTTTAACCTGGACCAACTCATCACACTGTTTTCGAGTAAAAAAGATTTTATCTTGTTAAATAGCGCGATGATTATGAACGAGTATGGCCGTTATTCTTATCTTTGCTTTGATGCATTTGCAACGTTTCACTCCAAGAAAAAGCAGTTTTTTTGGAATAATGAACGGATAGATATCAGCGACCCATTTAATTTTATCAGTCAAAAGATAAGTGACTATCAAACGGAATCAATCCCCAACCTACCCCCTTTTCAAGGGGGGCTAGCCGGTTATTTCGGTTATGAGGCCAGTCATTATCTTGAAGAACTCCCCGTTATTAGCGATCACATTGGACTGCCTGATATTTATCTGAATATGTATAGTCACGTGATTGCCATTGATCACCAATTAAATCGATGCTGGATTATTGCAACAGGATTTCCTGAGCAATCAAACGCGATTCGAGTCAATCATGCAAAACAACAAATTAGCGATATAAAAAAAAGTATCTTAATGGCTACCTCCTCTCGTCACCCCGGGTGTGGCGAGGGATCTCCCAACCAAAGCACAATGCCACAAAAGATGATTTCCCTCGCTACAATTGGAATGACATGCGAGGATATTTCATCGAACCTAACTGAAAAATCCTACATAAACGTCGTTAATAAAACGCGAGATTACATTTTAAATGGTGATATTTTTGAAGCCAATCTATCTCAACAATTTCGTGCAGTCAAACCGATTTCGCTCGATCCTTTAGCGCTTTATTTAAAACTCATCAGAATAAACCCCGCGCCATTCACAGCCTTTATTAACATAACCGATAAAGGCTATATTGTATCCGCCTCTCCTGAACGATTTATCAAAATAACCCAGCAAGCGGTTGAAACCTGCCCGATAAAAGGGACACGAAAACGCGCTGAAAATACACAAGACGATCTACGCTTTGCAGTGGAACTGGCATCCAGCGAAAAAGACCGCGCTGAACACATGATGATTGTTGATCTCATGCGAAATGATCTATCCAAAGTCTGCCAATCCGGCAGTATTCATGTTCCCTCACTATGCAAACTGACATCGTTTACAAAGGTTCATCATCTCGTCTCAACGATTACAGGAACGTTAAAAGACGAAATACATGCTGTTGATGTGCTAAGAGCGACCTTTCCACCCGGTTCCGTGACAGGTGCTCCTAAAATACGCGCCATGGAAATCATCAGTGAACTTGAGGCCTTAGTTCGGGGGCCTTATTGCGGCTGTTTGGGCTATATCAGCTTCACAGGGGATATGGATACCTCGGTTATTATAAGAAGTTATTTTATTAATCATGAACACATATTCTATAGCGCAGGCGGTGCGGTGGTTTTGGATTCCAATGCAAAGGCCGAATATCAAGAAAGTTTAAACAAAGCTCGGGCACTTTTAGAGGCGTTAACATCATGATATTAATCATCGATAATTACGATTCCTTTGTGTTTAATTTATCAAGATATGTCGAGGAATTGGGATGGCCTGTCAGGGTTATCCGAAACGATAAAATAACCATTGAAGCGATTAATACGTTAAAACCCACCCATATTATTATTTCGCCAGGCCCGGGCGGCCCCAATGATGCGGGTATTTCCATGGCCGTTGTTAATGCGTTTGTCGGGCAAATACCTATTTTAGGTGTGTGTTTAGGCCATCAGGTGATTGGCCATGTTTTTGGAGGGGAAATTAAGCGCGCACAAGAACCCATGCACGGCAAGTCCTGTTTAATCGAACACGACGGTCACGGTATGTTTCATAATATCCCATCCCCGTGCTGTGTCGGACGATATCATTCATTAATTGTTCTGGATGAACAGTTAAGCGCTGAACTTAGAATAACCTCACGTTCAAGTCATGGCGAAATCATGTCGTTTAGCAGCGCTGCCTTAAAAATTACAGGTGTACAATTCCACCCCGAATCCATTCTCACGGAACACGGGCATGCATTAATCAATAACTTTATTAATGGGATGCATTGAAATGTTCGCCACAATCCCTTACTATTTGCACAAAATATTTCATTACATTGGGTTATGACTAAACAAGCCATTATATTAGGAATTGCCGGCCCTTCAGCTTCCGGTAAAAGTTTACTAGCAAACACCATCGTCAATGAGCTTGGTTCAGATCAAGTGGTTGTTATTTCTGAAGATGCATATTACAAAGACAATAGCCATTTAGCGCTTGAAGCGCGCGAAAAGATTAATTACGATCATCCCGATTCATTTGATCACGCGCTACTGTGTGACCATCTTAGTCTTTTACAAGAAGGAAAATCCGTTAATATTCCCATCTACTCTCACTCTAAACACTTACGTATGCCTGAAACGCGATGCATAGGTCAACATAAAATTATTGTTCTTGAGGGTATTT
This sequence comes from Pseudomonadota bacterium, assembly GCA_021849905.1. Taxonomy (GTDB): domain Bacteria; phylum Pseudomonadota; class Gammaproteobacteria; order Legionellales; family Legionellaceae; genus DDPF01. Next base: position 8,474 of record JAJZSG010000011.1, on the reverse strand, counting down.
TGTTATTCAGTGACAAAATTCTACGCGAATTAATGGATATTCGTATTTTTATGTCTGCCCCTCTGGATGTTTGTTTAAGTCGTCGTTTGATGCGCGATGTGGTCGAGCGGCATCGTTCATTTGAATCCGTTTTACATCAATATGAAACGACCGTGCGTCCCATGTATTTACAATTTATCGAACCATCCAGTCGTTATGCTGATTTAATTGTTCCACGCGGTGGTGAAAACAGAATTGCCATTGATATGATTAAAGCGAAAATGCGCGAATTATTGCAACATACGGAGTCTTAGTGGATTTATCGTAATTGCCGTGGGTTGTCCAACTTTTGCAAACACGCTAAACCATCCATGGGGCTCTTAAAAGGCATCCATGCCTTTTAAAGGTTCTCAAAAATTAAACAAACCACGGCAATTATGCTAAAGCCGTTTTAATAGGAGATGAATATGGGATTTTTAAACGGTAAAAAAGCATTAATCGTAGGCCTTGCAAGCAATCGGTCTATCGCGTACGGTATCGCAAAAATCTTTCATCAACAAGGCGCTGAACTCGCATTTACTTATCAAAACGATCGTCTAAAAGAACGGGTCGAGGCAATGGCTGCCGAATTTAATTCCACATTAGTCTTTCCTTGTGATGTCTCAAGCGACCACGAAGTCAATGCGATTTTTAAAGAATTAGGCAAACAATGGAGTCAACTGGACATTCTGATTCATTCAGTAGCTTTTGCACCTGCTGATCAAATTACAGGCGATTTTATTGACCATGTAACTCGAGAAGGCTTTCATATCGCTCACGATATCAGCGCATACAGTCTCATCGAGCTTGCAAAAGCGGCCTTACCCATGATGGAAAAAACACAAGGTGCCATTCTGACGTTAAGCTATTATGGTGCTGAAAAAGCGGTCCCTAATTACAATGTCATGGGGGTTGCCAAAGCAAGCCTTGAGGCGTCCGTGCGTTATCTGGCTGCAAGTTTAGGTGCCCGGGGTATCCGTGTTAATGCGGTATCAGCAGGACCGATTCGAACGCTCGCTGCCGCAGGCATTAAAGATTTTCGTAAAATGCAAACCGCCTATGCAGCAACAACTCCTTTGAAACGCAATATCACAGCCGAAGAAGTGGGCAATACGGCAGCTTTCTTATGCTCTGATTTAAGCTCAGCCATTACTGGTGAAGTGGTGCACGTGGATGCGGGTTATCATGCTGTTGCCATGTCGGATTTAGGAGATTAGTTATGATCTGCTCATCTTATACGATGAGCAGAGACCTTTTTAAGTCTATTTTTGAAATAAAATTGCCAAAACGTTTAACAGTCTTGTTTTTGTCTCATCTTCAATAACGCCTAATTTTTGGATAATACGATCTCTATCTATAGCCCTTAATTGATCCAGTGCGACCTGCCCCTTTCTGTTCTTAAATAATGTCATCACGCGAGTTGGAAAATTCTCTTTAATCGTACTGGTCATTGGTGCAATAATGACCGTCTTTAAACGACTTAAATTCATAGAATTTGGCGATATAATGACAGCAGGACGTGTTTTTTTTATTTCAGAACCAATCGTTGGGTCTAAATTTACTAAAAAGACATCAAACCGTTTTATATTCACCATGTCCATTCATCGGTATCAAAATCATTAGCTAAATTGAGGTGAAGCGCTTCACCACTTGAATCAACAGCAGCATTAAATTGTTCTAACCATCCGTCTTGCTGATTTTTTATTGGAATTAATGTCAACACACCCTTTTCATCCGCTTTAATTTCCAGCTCTTCCCCTGGATACAAATGAGCTTCTTTGATGATAACTGAAGGTATGCGTATACCGATAGAGTTTCCCCATTTAGTTAATGTCACAGTTGACATAGTATCCCTTCTTAAATGTATAAACATAATGTAATTATACATAGTATATACGTTTAGTCAAATTGTAATGACTAGTTCAAAATCCAAATCATTGCATTCAAATAACTAGCAAATACTAACCAAATAAAATAAGGAATCTGCAAATAACCGCTCCACGGCACCATTTTTTTTATCATGACAATATAAACAAGTGTCAGCAGAGTCAACGCGACCAGCCAGTAAAAACTCACTTCTATGAGATGAAAATGGAAAAAAAGAGGTGTCCAAAGCCAGTTCATTAGTAATTGTGTACCATACACCCATAATGCCAACCTGACATTCCCCTTGTCTCGTTGCTGCCATAACAACCATCCCGATATAGCAATCAGGACATAAAGAATCGGCCATACAATCGCAAAAACAACACCGGGTGGATTAAGGCTTGATTTATGAAGCAACGCATACCAAGTCGATATTTCAGGACGCGTAATTATGCCTAATACAAAACCAACGCCTTGCAAGACAACCATCCAAATCATCAATCCAATATAGTGCATCAATAGTCCTTAGTTTCATATAGATAACGCAAACCCTCTCTATAATCGGGATAATTTAATTTCACAGCCAATTCTTGCTTAATTTTCTGATTACTCACTCGACGATTATGATTATAAAACTCTTGTGCCATAGATGATAAAACCGCATTTTGAAAAGAAATCAACGTGGGCGGTGCGACATTAAGTAATTTGGCAGCAAATTCATCAACATCTTGCGTGGATGACGGCTCATCATCAGCCACATTATAAATTGAAAACGGATGGAGATTTTGAATTGAGGCCAGAATAATCTTGGCAATATCCTCGACGTGAATACGAGAAAAATATTGCCCCTCTTTATGAATAGTCTGGCTTTTTCCTGATTTTAATCGGGTCAACGCATTTCGGTGTGGGCCATAAATACCGGCTAATCGAAAAATATGTAACGGCAATTCGGTTGCTTTTGCAAAAGCTAGCCAAGTATTTTCAGTTTGTAGGCGTAATGCACCTTGCTTTCCGGGATTTATAGATTCAGATGATTCATCAACCCATCGTCCCTGATGATCTCCATAAACACCAGTGGATGAAAGATAACCTACCCATTGAAGTTGAGACGCGTATTTTTTTAATAAATCCTTAAACTGCGCCAATACCAGGTCACCCGTATCAGGCAATGGCGGTATGCTCACCAGAACATGCGTGGCATTTTGTAATTGGGCTTCAACCAATTCACGGCTGAAATCAACGTAGGTATATGGACTGGACAGAACATCATGCGTGTATTTTCGATGTCTTGATGTTCCACTGATTGCGAAATTTAACGCGAGCAAATCGTTTGCAACAAAATGAGCCGTATATCCAAACCCAAAAATAAACAATCGGTTATCTGTCATTGTTTTATCCATTATCTTATTTTTCACCCAATCCTAAACCAAGTCCTTGAATTTCATCCAAAAATAATTGGCCATCGCTTAAACTACCCGTTAGTAACTTATTTTGCGTTCTCATATAGGCATCATCCAGTGACTCCTGCGGAGCACGTTTTAAGCATCGTTCAAAGAATCTATTTTTAGGATAAAAAAATCCATCTTGAGCAAACGTATTTTCAAACGTGGCACGATGTTGTATACCAATCACTTGACGAGCAGCTTCTTTTTCTTCAGTAAGATAATCGCTATCCACTAACGCATGGATCTCTTGAAACGCAACATCCATAATTTGAAAATAATGTTGTAAACCAACTAAGGGATCAAATAGGCCCGATGAAACCAAGCATAAAATAGCCAATAATTTTTTACGATATAAACTGGGCGCATCAAAGCCCTCAAAAAACTGATCCACTTTATTGACAACATTAGGGCAACAAACCGTCATGCCATTCCAATGACTAAAAAAAGATTGGCTAAACACATAGGACTTAGAGCCACTAATATTGGCCAGATTAAAATCAATTAACCCGGGAAATAATGATGTATGACAGGCTTGTAAATCAGGATATTTGCCTTGTCCATGTTGCAGTATGGTTTTATCAATTTGAATCACACGGTGTTGCTTATAATAAGCAATGAGCAATAGATAGTATAATTGCACACGCCAGGCTGCGTGATATAAAATGTTATCTTCATAATGCAAAACTAGCTCAAGCATCGAATGGGGTTTTTTAGGTAAAACAAGTGGGCCTTTTGCAGGTGTTGGATAATGACCATAGGCAAATATCTGGCGTTGCGATAATCTTTTTGATAATGCAAAACTTGTGTAATAGAGTAAAAAGTAAAGCAGATGTTTTAAGCCAAACCTCGAATGAGACAGCATACTAGACAGATCCTACATACTGATAATACACCAATTTGTTGACTTTACAACGTGAGCATGCAGATTGACAACCCGATTTATCATCAGACGACGGCTTAATCATCCCTTTGTTAACCCAAATATCCAGCATCGGTTGCAACGCATCCAGATCCAGTTGAAACTCACGAGTCAATTGTTGCGTACTAACCACATGGGCGCGTTGCATAAAGTCACGAATTTGTAGCAGCATATCTGTCTCCCGATGATCGCCCGACAAAACGTATCCAAAACACGATGACCCCTATCGATAATATAGCACTCACTAAATACCCGAGTGTTTGCTGAGGATGAGAGGTAAACGTAGCAATTTGATAAAAACTCACTGCCGTCATGTACGCAACAAAAAACGACCAGATTATCGACCACCACATGAGTTTAGCGCTAGCCTCTTGACGAATAGCCGCCATGGTTGATACGCAGGGCACATAGAGCAAAATAAACAATAAGTATGCATAAGCTCCGGCTTTGCCATCAAAATGCCGATACATCACCCCATAAACCGACGAAGACACGTCATCTTGAGAAGCGAGAGATAATATCGGGTGCATTAATGAGTCAAGACATTGTGCCAAATTTTGTGGAATAGACATAAACGCCCTTTCTAATGCATGCCAAAACTGAAATGGCTCAGGCGCACTCATTACAACATGTCCCATTTGAACATATAAGGTATTCAATGTTCCAACAACCACTTCTTTCGCTAAGGTACCCGTTAAAAGTCCCACCGCTGCAGGCCAATTATCCTGATTCAAACCCATAGGCACAAAGAAAGGCATCATACACTGACCCAACCAGGATAAAATCGACTGACTAGTCCCATCAACTCCACTAACATCAACGGTTAATGCATTTAAGCCACCCAAAAGAATGCAAACCGGCACAATGAATTTGCCTGCACGAACAATAAAAAAACGCAACCGCAAGAGGGTTTCTTTTATAAGCCGGCGTAAAGACGGCCTATGATAGGCTGGAAGTTCGAGGATTAAGGGCGAGGCTGAGCCAGGTAATAGTGTTTTTCGTAAAACAAAGCCTGTTAATATTGCCATCAAAATACCGATTAGATATAACGAAAAAACCACATTCTGACCCCCTGTAGGAAAAAAGGCCGCAACAAACACCGCATAGATCGCAAGCCTCGCACTACAGGACATAAAGGGGCTCATCATCACCGTCAGCAACCTATCGCGCTCTGAATCCAGTGTACGTGCAGCCATAATCGCCGGTACGTTGCATCCAAATCCAACAATCATCGGAACAAAGGCTTTTCCAGGCAAGCCTAAAAAACGCATGGTTTTATCGACAACAAATGCAGCACGTGCCATATAACCTGAGGCTTCAAGACAAGACAACAAAAAATACATGGATGCCATTACCGGAACGAACGTTAAGGTTGTATTAATCCCTTTGCCAATCCCATAAGAACATATTGCAATCAACCAAGCAGGCGCATGCATCCATTGAAAAACGGCTACACTGCCTTCAACAAAAACGGCATTTGTACTGATATCAAAAAAATCCTGAAATGCCCCACCGACGTTGATAGCCAATACAAACATCGAATACATCATGGCAAAAAAGATAGGCAAAGCCCAAAATCGATGCAATACAACTCGGTCAATTTTAGCCGTGAGGTGCTCACGCGCATCAGTTTTTTTGGTCTGAACATCGCTAACAACCCTGTGTATCGTCTGGTAACGCGTATCCGCCATCTCCACGTCAAGATTAGAGCTCGGTTCATGATGCTCCGGCATCAGCACACGGTCACCCTCTAAAACACGACAAGCAATATAAGACGAACATAATGCGGAGTAAGTAGAAATAGATAATACAACCTGTTCGATCCTTGCTAATGCTTGCTGCACCGGATGGGGCCATTCACGAACTAAAGGAATACTGGGTGACCGCGGTGCTAAAATAGCCTGTTTTAACTCATCGATGCCAATATGACGATTCGCTTGTAACATCACCACAGGACACTGTAATCGAGTAGATAATTCATCAGCATTAATATCAATACCACGCTGCTTCGCAATATCCGTCATATTCACTACGATAATTAACGGCTTACCGAGTTCCAATAATTGAGTCGTTAAATATAAATGCCGTTCCAAATGACAGGCATCCACCACATTAATCATGATATCAACATCGGTTTGTGCCACGGCAAGCGCTGCAATCATAGCGTCTTGGCTTGAATCATGAAGGGGTGTTACCAGTGAATACACACCGGGCAAATCCGTCACATGGATGGTTTTCGCATTGAAATCAAACTGACCTGTTTTTTTTTCAACCGTCACGCCAGGCCAATTACCAACACGCTGAGTATCACCGGTTAATGCATTAAAGAGCGTGGTTTTACCACAGTTGGGATTACCGACTAGCATAACATGAGTCATAGACGCTCCCATTGAAGATAACGGGCTTCGTTAACACGCAAAGCTATGGATGTATCACGCACATCAATTTGTACCGGACAACCAAAAGGCGCAACACGCGCAACCAGGACATCAACCCCACAAGTCACGCCTAAAGCCAGTAGTCGACGTTTATAGAGCCTATCCGTTTGACCAAAACTCATCAGACGAACGCGGTCTCCTTGAATCAGATCAGCAGTGTTTAGCATAAATATCAAACAGGTCGAAATTAAAATAATAGTTTAACACAAATGATATCGATAATCATTCTCATTTTGATGAGATTGACAATATAGCTAAAATTCGTAAAGAACCCGAAATAGCAGCTCTACATGAACGTACATCCTGAATCTTTATGAGGTGCATTGCTACTCAACTCTACTATGCCTTGCTCACGAATGCGCGCGCAAAGATCGTTTATCTCGTTAGTCGGTCCATCAATGGTTAAATAATGTAAAATCTGAGGATTACTAACAATTGCATCACGTATCATACGTATTCCAGCTTCACCGCCAAACGAGTTTTGACTGAGGCTCATATAAACCTCGGACCGAAGTCTGCCTGAAGTAATAAAATCTGCTAGTTTTTGTGCTCCATCTTGCTTAATCGCATTATATATTAATCGAAGTTTTAGTTTTAAGTCCCCATTCATGTCCTGAAGCGCTTTTAGAATAACGGCAAAACCTTCGTCTTTTAACCCTTGTTCACTTAAATCGAGATCAAGCCGATTAGTCATTAAGCCCAGTGCTGAAAATAATATACCGACCTCGTCTGTAGTAAAATGTCTTGGACCAAATTGTAAAGCCAACTCCTCTGGGCACTGTTTAGACTTCAATGCATTCGCTAAACTACAAATAACACCTGTTCCGTGTTTACTAAATTCGTATTTTATATCTAAGCGTTCCTTATTTTCACCACATTTTATGCCATCAATTAGAGCGAATGAACCCAGCCTGGTTGTTGGATTAAATAATAAATTCAAAGATAATTTTTTGAGATTAATCAGCGATTTCATCATATCGGCTAACTCTAGAAAACCCTGATCTGAAATATCATTGCTAGCCAAGTTTAAAGACACTGTCGATGGACAATGTTCTGACTTCAACGCTCTAGCAAATAATTGGGCTCCTTCATTTCCCAATCTGTTATTACAGAGTCCCAAGCTCACTTGCGAAGCGTTACATCCCGTTACGATAACGCCAGCTAGTATTTCTAATGATTTTTTGCTTAAAAATGTCCTCGTTAGTATAAGAGTTACAGAAGGTGGACAATTATCCGATTGTAAAAACATTGCTAAAGCAGCACTATCTTCATCACTTAAAGGATGGTTAGTAAAGTCTAAGCAGAGTCTGTTTAGCGAGTTTTCTTTCATGAGATATTGACTGAGTTCAGTTATCTTATCTGTTACTAACCTTGTTGTGGAGAATTCAAGTCGAACATCATGCTCATTTCGATATTCGTTATACAACGTATCAAAAGCTTCCGTTTCGACTACTGTAATAATTTGTGGCATACGTAATATTCCTTTAAACATTAAAACAACAGGATATTTTATTTATAATAGCCTAATAATAAATCAAATTGCATATAGAAAGATAAATTAGTTCACTCTAGGAAAAATGGCTAAAATCAAGATATATAATTCGTAAACATTATTGTTTAAATTTGTTTCAAAAAATTAAGAAAAATCTGATGCTATAAGAAATATCTAGGGCGTTTTGACAATTGCTACCCCCTCCTACGTGCCTCGGCTTGTCCGAGGCATCTAGGAGATGCTCAAGTTAAAAATAAAACTAGATTAAAGCATTAATCCATTGATTAATAAGAGCA
>JAJZSG010000127.1 GCA_021849905.1 Pseudomonadota bacterium | reverse complement strand
GATCTTAAATGTCTTGACGCTCGCTATAAAGTACTTGTGAGAGCAATTGAATTTGCTTTTTTAATTCAACATTGTGAATCAGAATATTTAACTCATTTAGTCCCAGTATCGTTGTATCTGGCCATTCTAGTCGCGCCCACGTTAGCAAGGCGGTACGAGTTTGTGCGGGATCATGCTTGATGCATGCTTTACGCAATTGTTTAAGTGCGATTTTTTTAGCTCGATTCGGATTTAATGAATGAACTCGTCGCGACCAGCCAATGAGTAGGGTGAGAAACCAAGCCAACGCCAATGCACCGGCAACCCACCAGGCAAGATTTTGTGGATTGGATGGTGTTGTAGGCTTTAACGAAACCGCATTGACTATTGGTGCGGGTTTAAGCGTTGATGGGCTGGCTTTTGATGTTATATTGGGTAATATTGTGAGTTTGTGCGCAGGGAGTGTTGCAACGCTATCTTGGCCTGTTGTTGTATTGAACCAGGGTATAGTGATAGCGGGTATTGTTATTTCACCACTCTGATTGAGTAAATACGTGACCTTAAGTATTCGGCTTCCAACAACATCACCTTCTTTGAGTTGATTTTTTGTTTTTGGTTTATCCGGGTAAAGGCTGTACTGTTTGCTTTCATTGAGGGTGATTGTTGGCAAGAGTTCTGCAGGCATAGCGACCGCGTCTAGTTTGATGCGACGCACCAAGGTAGTGCCTTGTGTTAACGTAGGGATGATTGGTTCATACTCCTCGGTTAGCTGCACGTCTTTAGCCGGAAGCCAGGTTTGGTTTGTTTTATTCTGAGGCACGGGGTTGATGTTGAGATGAATTGCGTTTGCTTTCACACGAATTCGTTGAGGAATCGTGTCATAAACCATAGCCGTGAGTTGTGGCGATACGACTTTTAATTTGCCACTTTTTTGTGGAAAAATAGCGTATTTTTGTTCATCAACGTCATATACAGTATCGTTAAGCCGGGTTCGATAACGTCGTCCATTTTGTAAGGGCACCATCACGGCGTCCTCTACATGAGGGGGTTGATATTCTGCGTTGAGCAAAGGTTGATTCGAGTATAGTTTTACAGTGTAGATAATCTGTTCGTTGATAAAGTGGGTTTTTTTATCAAGATCGGCCTGTAAAAATACAGGTTTGCTTTCGTTTGTCGTCTTATCGTCATGGTCAGGTGGGCTTATATTATCTGTACTGATAGTGACCTGTCCTGGTGGGCTCCATTCATTTTCTATTTGAATGGCTGGAATAGTTAAGGTACCCGATTTCTTGGCAGTCAGGAGAATCATCCATTGGTTTGATGAGTGAGCAACGCCATTTATGGCGCTATAGGCGATACTGTGTTCGGTTCCTATGATGGTAAAATCTTTTTTTAGTGGCGTTAAGTCAGGAACTGTATTTGAATGCGTATCATTTATCGTTAAAGTTAGGCGCAGTGTTTCGCCGGGCGCGGCTTGAGATGGCTCGATATGCATGGTGATTGTCGCATGGAGCGTTGCTTGCCAGCAAAAAAGTAGGAGAACGAGTAAACATCGTTTCATGGATGAGTCCTTGGTATTCGTGGTTAAATAGGGCAATAATCAATATTGTTTTTCATGTTCACGTCTTAAATAATCGCGCAGAAATTTTTCTCTCATCAGCCCACCCGGATCATCAGGGATCAAATGCAGCCAATGTGCCTTTGCTTCTTTCTGTTCTTGTTCGGTTTTTGTTGATGGGTTATTTTGCGCTGATGATTCCTGTTTGTTCTGATGGTCTTGCATTTGATTTGGTTTATCTTGATTCTGATTCTGATTCTGATTCTGATTCTGATTCTGATTCTGATTCTGATTCTGATTCTGATTCTGATTCTGATTCTGATTCTGATTCTGATTCTGATTCTGTTGCTGTTGATCTTTTTCTGAATTATCTTGTTGATGTTTATCTGAATTTTGTTGATCTTGATTTGAGTTGTCGTGATCTGGGTTTAGTGGGCCTTTTTTATTCTGATTTTTATCTTTTTTTTGTTTGTTTTTATTCTGTTCTTTGTTCTTTTTCTTGAGTAATTCGGTGACGATTTTACGATTGTGCAACGCATCTTGATTGTTTGAATCCAGAGCCAAGGCCTTGTTATAGGATTTAATCGCTTCGCTAAGTTGTCCTAAGTGGGCCAATGCATTGCCTTGGTTATAATACGTGTCGCTGGTTTGTGTATGTGTTGGGTGAAGTATTGCGGCATGCTGATAATCACCGGCACGAAAAGCAGCCGCTCTTTGCCAGTCAGGATTTTTGAAGGTTGTCTGCGCTTTTTTGAATTGACCTTGCTTCATCAGCGTCTCGGCTTGTTTATCGGGTGTTACCCATAAATCTTGCCACTGCCAAGCGTAGGTATTGGATACCATATAGATTAAAATAAGGAATAATAAACGTTTCATGCGTTAATCCTTTGCAGCCAACCGCGTCTGAAAAGCGGTAACATAAGCAATAATGCAGGAATCAAAAACCAACGGCCTTGATCGCGCCAAAGAGGAATGAAGGTGTATTGATCTACACGGATCTGCCTGTTATTTTTGGTTCGACTTAACCATTGTTCCAAATCAGATGACGTATCGGTCAATAAAACCAGCTGACCTTGTCCTAATTTTGCGAGTTCTTCAAATGCAGGTAATCCGGTTATCTCTTTTAATAAAGGCATAATGGACGTATCAATGCCATTTTGAGCTAGGAATTTAACTTTGTTGATAGCTCGTGAGTCAGGAGGGTGAGCAGTCAGAATTAAAATTTGGCCTGTTTGAAAACCGGCTTGATGAATGAGTTGCTCGGCTTGGGTGAGGGCGGCATACAGATCATACCCCCTAACAGGCATAATAGCTGGCGTTAAGGCCGGCAATAACTCGTCAATGGTTTGTCCATCATCGGTTAATGGCGATACCACAAAGGGTTCACTTGTATAGGCGACTAAACCAAATTGCCCTACACCACGATGGTGAAATAGATCGTGAAGTTTGAACTTGGCACGAGCCAATCGATTGGGGGATAAGTCTTTATCTAACATGGTATTTGACATGTCTAGCAGTATCACCCGTGGCTGAATGTGTTGATAAGCAGGAACGGGTAAGCGTGACCAGGTGGGGCCTGCTAAGCTGATTATCATGAATAAAGCGCTACCCATTAACGAAATCAATGGTAGGGTTCGTGTGCGCCGAGCGTTAAACTGGATGACCCAAGGCAATAAATGGGCGTCACATACCGCATCCCATGCATGAGAGATGGTTTTTTTTTAAATAAACCATAAGCGAGTAGCGCAAGTGGTAAACAGGCTAATAACCAATAAGGTCTCAGAAAATGAAATTCAGCTATCATGTCCTGCCACTCCTCACCGAATGGTATTTGATTTGGTGTATCAAGCCGCCTCTATCGGCCAACAAGTACATGAATAATAACCAGGCTATGCTAAGTGGCCACGCATAATAGTCATATTGAGGACGAAAGGTTTCTTCATCTTGTGAAACGATTTCCATTCGATTAATGGCTTGATACACGGTTTCTAAGGATTGCATATCTGTTGCACGGAAATAACGTCCCCTGGTCATTTTTGCGATTGCTTTTAACGTATCTTCGTCCAGATCAGCAGACACATTCATGTTTAAAAACATCCCGTTAAATGACTGTGGATCGATATCCGAACCCAATCCGATGGTATATATTTTCATGTGGTCACCACTCGCGAGCTCAGCTGATTTTAGTGGGGCCAAAACGCCAGAGTTATTTGCGCCATCTGTTAAGAGAATAATCACGCGCCCCTTCTTTGGAACAGTTTGCAATTGTTTAACGGCAAGTCCCAGCGCATCCCCAATGGATGTTGTTTGTCCTGCCAAACCCGCTGTTGCATCATCAAGGCGTTGCAGGATATTTTGATGGTCATATGTCAACGGGGTTTGTAAGTAAGCACGTTCTCCAAAGAGAATTAAACCAATTTTGTCACGGGGTCTATCTTGAACAAAGCGAGTGGCGGCACGTTTAACAACGTCTAATCGTGTGGTGGGGTGGTTGTGCCACATCATGTCGTTAATTTCCATACTGGGGGATAGATCCAAAACCAGCATAATATTATGGCCTTCGCGTGTTAACGGTTGGGCTTTACCTATCCAGCGAGGCCCTGCAAGGGCAAAAATTAATAAAAACCAGATAAACGATAAAAACGTCAGCGTTGTTTGTTTGGTTAGACTGCGTTTTTCTTGCTCTACAATTCCCTGCATCGCATTAAAAAAAGGAACTTTTAGTGCGGCAGGTAATTGGATGCTTGTGCGTGGCAAACAAAACCACAAAAATAGGGGAACAGGTAATAGGATTAAAACCCAAGGATTGGCTAGCTCGAACATGGTTTTCCTTGCTTGGTAATCCATTGAGCCGCCATGTCGACAAGTGGTTTTAAATGACAAGGCTGGGATTTTTGATAAGGGCGCTCTAACAGTTGACTGCGAACGGCATTAAAATCAACACCTTTTGTTGAGTTATTCAAAAAATGAATCCAGGCATCTCCGTATAATCCGGCAACTTGTGTTCTTGGATAATAAGCGATTGCCACTCGCCTTAATAATTCAGATACTTTAGCGCTGCTTTGTTGGCTGTTGTGGTCTTGTTGATATTCACGAAAAGTGGCTTTTAATTCTCGTAATGCCTCTTTTTTGGGGCGTCTGTTTGACCACCATCGACTTAATAAAAAGCTCCCGATTAGGCAAAGCATAGCAACGATGGCTATCAACAGGAACCATCCTGGCGCAAGAGGCCACCAACTTATCGGTTTTGGAAGGTGGATGTCGTGTAATTGAGCCAAGTCTTGTGAGTTAATCATGTACTCTCCGGGGAAAGGTTTGTCTCACGAGTTGGGGTAGGTCGGTTAGTGATGAAACTGGCATGTATTGAATCTGTAGTCTTTTAAATTGGGCTTCTAGTGTCGAGGTGCGCTGCTCGCAATAAAATTGGTAAGCAAATCTGACGGCATCAAGCGTTGTGTCCAAGAGTAGTTCATGTTGTCCGTTTGTAATAGCGTATTGTGCAGGTTTAGGTGGTGACAACTCCACAGGGTCACTGATGTGATAAGCCAGTATGTCGTTATGTCGGCTTAAACGACTTAAATGCCGTTCACTGTCACTATCCATATTATAAAAATCAC
>JAJZSG010000126.1 GCA_021849905.1 Pseudomonadota bacterium | reverse complement strand
ACAGCTCATCAAGCCAGGCACGTTCTTCGGGAAGAAAACCTGAGTTTTTTTGATTGGCTCGCCAATTTTTTAGATCAATATTTTTATGCGCAATATTATAATCACCACAAATAATGAGCTCACGACCGGCTGTTTTTAATTCAAGAAGATGGTCTCTAAATCGGGCAAGAAAATGATATTTAACTGCTTGGCGGCCATCACCGCTAGTGCCTGATGGTAAATAAAGCGACACCACACTTAGCTCAGGATAATCAAACTGAATATAACGGCCTTCTTTATCGCAATAGTCAAAGCCTAAGCCTCGAACAACATTAAGCGGTTTTTGACGAGCATAAATGGCAACGCCACTGTAGCCTTTTTTTTCAGCATCAAAATATTCACAATAAAAAGGTTCTGGACTGTATAATTCGTCACCCATTAATTGAGACACTTGGGCTTTTGTTTCCTGGATGCATACAAAATCGGCATGTTGATCCTGTAACCAATCATAAAAACCTCGTTTTGCAGCCGCTCGAATCCCATTGGCATTAAAACTAATCACTTTCACAAGGCTTCACCTCTAACCTGCAAAGCAACTTTCGCCAAACGCGTACCCAGTGCCTTAGCCAACGTCATTTCGTCTTGACTTAAGCCGTTATTATTATCAACGCCTGCAACATGCGTCACGCCATAGGGCGTTCCGCCTGTTTGCGTTGTGTTCAAAGCCGACTCGGTATAAGGCGTACCCAATACAATCATGCCTTGATGCAATAACGGTATCATCATGGTGAGTAATGTTGTTTCTTGACCACCATGCATGGATGCTGACGATGAAAATACACAAGCAGGCTTATTGACAAGGCTGCCATCTAACCATAACGATGACGTCGTATCTAAAAAATACTTCATGGGGGCTGCCATGTTACCAAATCGGGTCGGGCTGCCTAAGGCAAGTCCCGCACATTCCCGAAGATCGTCCAGCGTCACAAAAGGCGCGCCCTCATCAGGAATAGGCATATCCACCGCTTCACAAGTTGTCGAAACCGGTGGCACCGTTCGAATTCGAGCCTCAATCCCATCAACTTTTGCAACACCACGAGCAATGTATTGTGCCAATTGCGCAACTGAACCGGTTCTTGAATAATACAGAACCAACACAAATGGACTACTCATCAATCAATCCTTACAAAATATATCGTGTTAAATCTTCATTAGATAGCAGTTTACCCAGATGTGTTTCCACATAATCGGCGTCAACAACCACATCTTGTCCCGACTTATCCGTTGCATCAAAAGACACCACTTCAAGTAAACGTTCCATCACCGTATATAAACGACGAGCACCAATGTTTTCGGTGCTTTCATTCACTTGCCACGCGACTTCCGCAATTCGTTTGATTCCTGTGTCTTCAAAACGCAAATGCAACCCTTCAGTCGCCATTAAAGCAATATATTGCTCCGTTAATGAAGCATTGGGTTCTGTTAAAATACGAACAAAATCATCCGCACTCAGCGCGGTTAACTCAACTCGAATGGGTAGACGACCCTGAAGCTCTGCAATGAGGTCTGACGGCTTTGCCACATGAAATGCGCCAGAAGCGATAAACAAAATATGATCTGACTTAATCATGCCGTATTTTGTCGAGACCGTCGTTCCTTCAACCAAAGGCAGAAGATCACGCTGAACGCCTTCGCGTGATACATCCCCTCCCTGATCCGAACGTTTCGCTACCTTATCAATCTCATCAATAAAGACGATGCCATTTTGCTCAACGCTTTCAATCGCTCGTAATTTAATATCATCTTCATTAATCAGTTTAGCCGCTTCTTCTTCACAAAGCAGCTTAATGGCTTTCTTAATGGGCAATTTACGTGTTTTGGTTCGACCAGTGCCCACTTGTTGAAACATGGCCTGCAATTGATTAGTCATTTCCTCCATCCCTGGAGGTGCCATAATTTCAACACCAATAGGCGACGCGGTTACTTCGATTTCAATTTCATCCTCATCAAGCTGCCCTTCACGCAACTGTTTTCGAAAAACCTGCCGGGTAGAAGACTCTTTTTCACCAGGCGTCGACCCTCGTGCTGGCGGCAACAAAATATCCAGTATCCGCTCTTCAGCCGCATCTTCCGCAGGACGCTGAACTTTTTTAACCGCAAGCTCACGTTCTTGTTTAATCGCGATATCCGCTAAATCACGAATAATCGAATCTACATCACGCCCAACATAGCCAATTTCGGTAAATTTTGTTGCTTCAACTTTGATAAAGGGCGCACCAGCCAATTTAGCCAAGCGCCGTGCAATTTCAGTTTTACCAACACCCGTAGGTCCTATCATCAAAATATTTTTTGGCATAATTTCATCACGCAATGCGCTATCCGTGATTTGCATCCGCCGCCAACGGTTTCTTAAGGCAATGGCAACGGCACGTTTGGCTGCATCCTGCCCAATAATATAGTGATCTAGTTCTTCAACAATTTCACGAGGAGTCATGACAGTCATCGTATTTTTATGACTATCCAGCCCATGAGACTTTGTTAAAGCGATTGCGTTTGGGTTATTATCACTCACAGTCAGTATCCAATTCTTCAAGGGTTAAATTATGATTGGTGTAAATACAAATATCACCAGCAATGTTCAGGCTTTTCTTCACAATATCCATGGCAGATAGCGATGTGTTACTTAACAACGCGCGAGCTGCAGCTTGTGCATAAGGCCCACCCGAACCAATCGCCATAATACCTTCTTCCGGCTCAATCACATCTCCGTTACCCGTTATGATCAATGATGATTTACTATCCGCAACAGCCAAAAGCGCTTCCAATCGACGTAAAAATCGGTCCGTGCGCCAATCTTTTGCCAATTCAACGGCAGCTCTAACCAAATGCCCTTGGTGCATTTCTAGCTTACTTTCAAACCGTTCAAATAAGGTGAATGCATCGGCCGTACCCCCCGCAAAGCCAGCTAAAACTTTATCTTTATAAAGACGCCTGACTTTACGCACATTACTTTTCATAACCGTGCTGCCCTGAGTTGCCTGACCATCACCACCAATCACCACATGATGACCACGCCTGACGGACAAAATAGTCGTACCGCGAAATTGTTCCAAAATAAATCCTCACAAGCGTTTTTTAATAATAAGACAATTTAGTTGGGGGCGACCTTTATAAAAATCAATACCTACTCTAAATAATTTTGCACGCTTTACAGATTCCTTTCAGCTCAATCGCATCCTGCCTCAATTGAAAGCCATGCTCATAAGCCAAGGTCGCAAACATAACACTTAAGCCTTCGTGATAGACTTCAATCACTTGCAAACACTCACCACAAACCATCAAGACTTCCGATGATAATTGTTTTTGGGGTTCATGACACAAGGTATAACACTGAATGGACTCAATTTTATGCACAAGACCCATGGACACAAAAAACACCAACGCTCTATATACCGTAGGTGGCGTTGAGTTTGCTTTTGTTTTTAATAAATGCTCAAGAATATCATAGGCTTTAAGCGGTTTAGTCGCACTCCATAAAACATACAAGACCTCTTTACGCAAAGAAGTCAGTTTCATATTTAACGTCGCACAATAATCAATAAAAGACGCAGGATAATTGATCTGACTCAAAGAAAGGAGACTCCATAAGACAAGGGTTGTATCACCAGATATTGTGCCAAACTTTGCCCCACATCAGCAAAGGTATCGCGCCGCCCAATAAAGCGCCCTTTGACCCGTTCTCCAAATAATAAAACAGGAATATGCTCGCGCGTATGATCAGAACCTGGAAAAGTGGGGTCGCAACCATGATCCGCTACAATAACCACAAGATCATCCGGTTGAAGAACGGCTTCTAACTCAGGTATACGCGCATCAAACTGCTCTAGCGCGTGAGCATATCCCGCAATATCTCGCCGATGGCCAAAAGATGAATCAAAATCCACAAAATTCGTAAATACTAAACTACCCGCTGGTGCAGTTTTCATGGCACTTAAGGTTGAATCAAATAAGGCCATGTTACCGTTAGCCTTAACCGTTTGCGTAATCCCTTGATGTGCAAAAATATCCGCTGTTTTCCCGATCGCAACCACCTCGCGCCCCGCCTGCTTCAAATAATCTAACAAGGTCAAGGCAGGCGGCAAGGTTGAATAATCCCGTCGATTTCCTGTTCGGGAAAAATGACCTGTTTCACCCACAAAAGGCCTGGCAATGACACGCCCAATTTGATACTGATCAACTAATTCACGGGCTATTTCACACAAATCATATAACCGCTGCAAACCAAAATGGACTTCGTGCGCGGCTATTTGAATCACACTATCAGCAGACGTATAAACAATAGGCTTTAGGGTTTGAATATGTTCTTCACCCAGCTCATCAATAATGTCCGTACCGGATGCATGTTTTTGCCCTAAAACTCCGGCTAATTGAGCACGTGCGACCAATTCATCGATTAAAGCAGCTGGAAAGCAATGGGGTGTATCGGGAAAATAACCCCAGGGAAACATAACCGGTACACCGGCTAATTCCCAATGACCACTCGGCGTGTCTTTTCCTAAACTTTGCTCCACAGCGTAACCATATAGTCCCGATGGCAGCGCAAGCGTCGACAAATCAATCATTTTTTCGCCAGAGCTTGCGATGGCTGCATGATATAAGCCTAACCGTGCCAAATTCGGAATCCGTAAAGCGCCATTGCGTAGGCTCAAGCGATTAGCACGCCCATCAAGACACGCCTCTACAATATGGCCAAAGGTATTGGCACCGGCATCACCATATTCAGGTGCATCCAAACTTGCACCAACACCTAGAGAATCCATCAGTAATACACAAACACGCCCAAGACTCATTTTGATTATTCCTTTGGGGATTTATCCCCCTACATGCCGACAATGCGTCTCTTTCAAACCTAAAATAATAAACAGTGCAAGACTCAATCCTAACGGAAGAATTAAGGTGGCTGTTTGATAGTCAGCCAATAAATATACCGGAACGCCATCGACTATACGTGCATGACCTTGCGATGTCAGCAGCGTACTGAATAAATTTTGATACACGATATAACCACCTTGAGTCATGATAGATATCAAACTCAATGCGGTAGCCGTCATCGTTGATGAACAGCTTTCAGCAACAAAGGCGTAACTAATGACTTGAGACGCGGTAAAAAAACCGAGTAAGAAAAAAAGCACCGCCATTAGACTTAAAGTAACAGGCAAATATAAAATACCAATCAACACCATGAATGACGCAACAGTACCCGCTTTCATCGGCAACACACGCAAGCCCAGCTTATCAGAACACCAGCCAATCACAGGAGATCG
>JAJZSG010000010.1 GCA_021849905.1 Pseudomonadota bacterium | reverse complement strand
GGTCCCCGTCCTCTCACACCACCGTACATGCGATGTCGCATACGGCGGTTTCAACTAAGCTTTTAACGCCTTAGCCTTTTCATACAGGCTAAATAGCCCCAATGTTTCAAACCACTCGTTCGGCATCTGTTAATCATCACGCTAAAGGGACCTTTATGTCATCACCATAATGGGACCACCTTGTCATCACCTTAAAGGGACCACCCTAATAACGTATTAAACATTCGAATGACGGAGTAATTTTATTCTTGGGTTAACACTTAAGGAACCCCAGTTATGGGTTTTATCAGAGAAACCACATCCATTGTCTTGGATTGTCATTGTAATATTATTTGGGTCACTTTGATCATCTATATTCAACGTTAATGTAATTTCTTTTTGACCGTTCAAAATAGCCGCATCAATCGTGTTTTTAGCAAGTTCAGCAAAACTTATCTTCATAAACTGGTTGAGAGGAGCAGACCTGATAGTACTTACGTCAAGCTCGTGAAGACTTGAGGTTGCCTGACTCAACATAGTCTCCCATAGATTCTGGGCGTTATAGTGGGATAAACCCCGAGCTAAATCTGCTTTCATGTTATTAAGTCTCTGGCGAGCTTCTCCGCTTGAAGTTGAAGTAAGCTCTTCTATTGCATCGATATAATCACTCAAGTTAATCTCAAGTTTAGCTTCTCTTGGCCTTTCAGAACTGATGGAAAGGTATTGTCCTATTTTACTGACTGTTTCACTTGGTAATGGAGGAGTCATATGATTCACCAATGTGCCTATACATGCTTTAATTATATGCCATATGTTTAATTTTTCCATAAAAAGTTATTTTTTTGTAATTTTATAGAAATATAAACTCATTAATTCGTTAAAAATGTTACATTTTGACTAGGGTTCATATATGTCAACAGACCCTAAAATTTAAATCCCGATTTTCTTGTGGAGTGGGTATAACGCTTATAACAGGCTGGGATTCCACAGCATAAAAATTCCCGGTTATAAAACCAGTACCATTTCTTGTGGCATTTAATATGTTTTTTGTTAAATCAACGTTTAACAAATGACCAGAACGTCCTACCCCATCGAAATATGCGCATTGCTCTTCACTATCCGTTATACTCGCAGCAATCGTTGTAATGACATAATTATCTTTTCGGTAAGTCTTAACTAGATTATTGTTATCTTCTGATTCCAAATTCCATCCAACTTGCTCATGACATTGTAAAACATGGCTTGGCGGATTACTAAACCCAGGGTCGATTTGAATGAGATGAACTGCGTCTTCCGGAGCAATATCGCCTAATCTATCCACAGGAAATTGTTGCCTAATTAAACTTGATTCATCATGTTCATGGTTAAGATAGCTTCCCACAGTAATAATCACATGAGCCTGACTCTTTTCCGCTTGGGTCAATGCGGTAATTAAACCCCTTTGGGCGATCTCTTCCGCATTTTTTTTTTGATCATCACGTATTGCCTGCGCGGTACGTTCTTCGACAGAGGCACTTAATGGTAAAATATTTTCTTGTGTAGAACTGATTAATACATCAATTTGAGCGTTATTTTGTACGCCTAAATCCGCAAGCGTAAGGCGCGGTTTACTTAAAATCGATATGGTCTTAGTGGGACTGACTTTAATAGCTAAGTCAGTTATTTTGTTAACATCAATATCCGTATGCTTGGTTAATTCTCTGATCAAACTCTCAGTGGTATATTCAGGATTGCTTAGTTGTATTCGCACCCCGTCCAAGGGAATTTTCGAAACCAATACTTTTAAAATTATAGGCATAATGATTATTTATCTGGCTACACTATAGTTTAAATATAGACCAGAATGAATCATTAATGTTTTTTTTGTATTATTTTTAATATATCTTATATGTTCAACTCATCTTATAAGGCTCTGCTTCCCGCGACCACGTGGAAATAATTCATTAAATTTAAATTATTAACGGGTTCTAGAATGTCTGAGTAGGAGAAAAAAAACCCTGATTGACTCGAGTCAAGTGATTAGCAATAGACAAAATTTCAGAGTAATCATGACTGACATAAATTGCCGATATCTTTAAATTGCTCACTAACGCTTTAATCATCACCATAATAGGATTTTTTAACGCCTGATCCAGTGCGGAAAGCGCTTCATCCATCAGCAAAATACTAGGATTTGACAAGATCGCGCGGGCTATAGCGATGCGTTGTTGTTCTCCACCGGACAACTGATGGGGATAACGTGCCAAACAATGAGTAATCTGGAGTATTTGTAAAATATCATCAACAATAACACCCGATTTAGTTGTGTTTGCGCGTTTTAGTGAAAACTCAAGATTTTTTTTTGCATTAAGATGCGGTAATAATCTGGGCTCTTGGAATACATAACCCACCGTGCGTTGATTAGGAGACAAAAAAATCCGATTTGATGTATCTTGCCAAACCTGATTATTCACCACAACACGACCTGTTATTTTTTTTTCAAGTCCGGCAACACCGCGAAGCAGAAGCGTTTTTCCCGCAGCAGATGGGCCAAATACACCTAATATCCCGGGTTGCTCGATATTTATACTCGCTGAAAAAGCCAGAGTATCGAATTGTCCCTTCAAATCCAGATCAAACTGCGTCATAGGGGGTTAGCCCATTTTCGATTTAAACCGTATATCAAATATAAAATAACAAATGACAAAATTAACATAAAAAAAGCCAATTGATGGGCCTGCTCATAATTGGCACTTTCAACCGCATCATAGATAGCAATAGATACGGTTCTGGTTTTACCCGGAATATTCCCACCTAGCATTAATACAACACCGAATTCACTTAACGTGTGTGCAAAACCAAAGGCTGCAGCAGACAAAATAGCGGGTTTTGATAAGGGCAGATATATTGTCCAAAACAAATCTTTTGAGGAGTAACGCAAGGTTGATGCCATCTCAATCCATTTCACATCAATCCGTTCGAATGCATTTTGAATTGGTCGCAAGACAAAGGGCAAGGAATAAAATACCGATCCAACCACAAGCCCGCTAAAACTAAACACCAAATTGCCATCGTTGAATAAAGTCCAGAATTGACCGATTGGGGAGTTTGGGTTCATACAAACCAATAAATAAAAGCCAATTACCGTAGGCGGTAGCACCAAAGGTAAAGAGAACACAACCTCTAGTACGGTTTTGAAAATTGAGCGATCGCGTGACAACCACCAAGCTAGAGGCAAACAAATCAGTAACAATAAGATTGTGGTTGCCGCGGCTAGTTTAAACGAAATAAAAATACTGTCCCAATCCATCGCAACAGGCCTTAATTCGTGTCATTTGAAAAATGATAGCCATGTTGAACAATCATTTTTTTAGCCTCAGTACTTTTGAGAAAAGCTAAAAACAGCTTCGCATCATGCTTTGTACGAGATGACTCAATCAACGTTGCGTACTGAGTGAGAGGGTCATACATGGTTTGGGGAACTATCCAGGTTTCAGCTGAATCAATATGGCGCCGAGACTGTATGATGATATCCATTAGTTGTGAATTGGCAATAAAACCAGCATCGACATTTCGAGTCATTAGAAATGTAGCCACCTGCCCAATGTTTTCACCAACAACCAATTTGTTTTTTACCCCTGCCAACAAATGCGCTCGCTTTAAATACTGCTTGGCTGCAAGGCCGTAGGGTGCTATCGCGGGATTCGCTATTGCAATATGCTTCATCGGCGTCAACAAAGCGTTGGTCAAACCTGTATTTGAAATAGACCGACCCGGCGCATAGACCACCAGCTCACCAATTGCATAGACAAACTGGTTGCTCGAAATGGCGCGTTTTTTATCGTTCAGCAGACTCACATGCGCCTTATCACCTGAAAGAAAAACATCAAACGGCGCGCCGTTGATAATTTGGGTATACAGTTGCCCTGTCGAACCAAACGCCGGATTTAATTTCACATGATATTTTTTTTCGAATACGGGCTGAAGTGCCTTGAATGTACTTTCAAAATTAGACGCAACCGCAATGGTGAGGGTATGAACGGGTAACGCGCAAACGATTCGCGTCACAAAAAACAAACACAATAAAACAAAATAACGTTTCTTCATAAATACAGACCAGTAAATTGCTATAACCATTTGAATTAACCCATTGTATCGCATATCGCTTTCAAGCAAAATGACTAGACAAAATAAGGTTCTACCGGAATTGCCGTGGTTTTATAATTAATGCTGGGTCAAGACCCAACCTACGTCAGCTTCGTAGGTTGGGCCTTGGCCCAACAATTGAACATACCACGGCAATTCCGCTAGAGCCCAAAATAAACTTATCGGGATATTTATGTCAGACGCATCACACTTTCACATGATTGATGTTGGAAAAAAAAGATCCACGTATCGTTTAGCCGTAGCCAGTGGCTCCATTGTTGTCGGTGAAAACCCTTTTTTTCTTATAAAAAACAAACAGCTCCCCAAAGGAGACCCATTAATTCTTGCAGAAATTGCCGGTATTCAGGGTGCTAAAAAAACGGCTGATATTATCCCCTTATGTCATCCCTTGCCTCTGGAAAAAATTGAAGTCAACCTTCAGTTGGATGAAGCCCGATACGCCATTATTGCAACGGCATTTGTTTCAACGACATCAAAAACCGGCGTGGAAATGGAAGCCCTATCGGCGGTCAATGCGGCTTTATTAACCGTATACGACTTATCTAAGATGATTGAACCCAATCTTATTATGTCTGACATTCAATTACTCCTTAAAAGAGGAGGCAAGAGCGGTTTATGGTTATCACCCACAGGCGTTCCGGAGTGGGTCTTAAAAAAAGCCTGTCCTGATGAACAGTTTGCGCTGACAAACATCCAATCCGCCGTGATGACTTTAAGCGATCGCGCATTTAAGGGTGTTTATGACGATAAATCCGGCCAATATCTACGTAACACATTATCCGAACTCGGGAGTGTTGTGGTGGACTATGAGGTATTACCCGATGATGAAAAGCAACTTCAGGAGAAACTGCTGACCCTCATCAACGAATTAAAACCACAACTCGTTTTTACAACAGGGGGAACGGGTATCGGGCAGCGGGATATTACACCTGAAACCATTATGGCAATGGCTGATAAAAAACTACCCGGCATTGGTGAATTACTACGAATTGATGGAAGTCAATTTATACCCACCAGCTGGATTAGCCGCTCTTGTGCTGTGATTATTCAAGACACAGTGGTGATTTGTTTACCTGGTAGTGAACAAGCCGTCAAGGAAGGGTTATCCTGTTTAGCCCCTATTTTGCCTCATCTCATTCAAATGCGTCATGGACATCATCATGATTAGTTTTGACTTGGCACTAGAGCGCATTTACGCGCACGCTAAACCACTGGAATCCGTTCGAGTCCCGCTCATGGACACCTGTGGACGGGTTGCATCAGAACACGTTGTAAGCCCCATGATGTCACCGCCGTTTGATAACTCAGCCATGGATGGCTTTGCTTTAAATGAAGATGAAACACGACTAGCAACACCCAGCAATCCCCTTTATTTTTCCATAAAAAATACGCTCGCAGCAGGACAAACTAGCCCTTTTTTTGGAGAAAAAACAACCGTAAAAATCATGACAGGCGCCCCACTACCCAAAGGCTACAATTCAGTTTTAGTGGTTGAAGAGGCTCAAATCGTCACCGTTGATGATGAAAATCAATTACGCATCACCAAACCCGTGAACTCCAATCAAAACGTGCGCCGTCAGGGTGAAGATATTGCCTATCATGATGAATTGATTAAACCTGGCGAGCATATTAATGCCAATCGATTAATGACCTTAGCAACGATTGGCGTGGCGTCTGTTGCAGTGACCCGTACACTTCGTGTAGGTATATTGTCGACTGGCAACGAAATCATCGATGATTATGACGAGCCCTTATCTCAAGGTAAGATTTATAATTCAAACTATCCCTATTTAAAACATGTCCTAAAGGCATCAGGCGTTGAGGAACAGTATCTTGGAAATTTTCCTGATGATTTAATATCTTTTAAAAATCATATTGACCGTTTTTTAAGTGATGAAAACGGACCTGACCTCATCATATCAACCGGGGCTGTGTCTAAGGGCGATTATGATTATATTCCCGGTGCATTACGTGATTTAGGTGGTGAGATTGTGTTTCATGGGGTTAATATTCGTCCTGGAAAGCCGATTTTGTTTGCCTCTTTCGGTAAAAAATATTACTTTGGTTTACCCGGTAATCCCATTTCTGCAGCCGTTGGATATCAATTTTTCATACGTCCTTTAATCAGGCAGCTTCAAGGATTGCCCCCCTGCCCGCCTGTGTTTGCAAAATTAAATAATTCATTTTTAAAAAAAGGATTATTCAGACAATTTTTAAAAGCACGTGCCCACTTCAATCTTGAGGGACAACTTTGCGTAACTATTTTAAAAAATCAAGAATCATCCAGAGTCAAACCCTTTCTTCAGGTTAATGCCTGGGTTATTGTTAACGAAGACATAAGCGAACTAAAATCAGGGGATATTGTGCCTCTTGTTTTAATGCCTTATTGCTCGATTGAGGACCTAACTTGTGAGTGAGACAATTCAGTTAAACATTCAATTATTCGGTTGTTTACGGCAATATAACAACAATAAATCGCTAGTATTAACGGCAACTTCTGGCGAAACTGTTACTCAAATCAAGCAACGATTAATCGCGAGACTAACCGAGTTACAGCCTGAATTTAAAGACGTTGACGTAATCGGTGTGTCTGCCATAGCGCTTAAAGATAATATTTTACATGATGACTTTAAACTGTTAACGAGTGGGGATCTATTCGTGCTACCCCCTGTTTGTGGAGGATAATGGTGAGCAACTTAAATTTTTTAGCCATTCATGAACACCCCCTTTCGGTTAATGAAGCCATTGATTTTGTTCAAGCGGGTCACCACGGTGCGGTCGATATATTCATCGGCACCGTACGTAATCGAAACTTGGGTCGAGATGTTGTAGCCGTTGATTATGATGTTTTTATCCCGTTGGCATTAACCGTTTTTGAGAGTATCTGCGAACAAGCCCGCAACCAATTTGGTTCATCATTAAAAATTTATCTGTCTCATTTTAAAGGCAAACTAGCCATCGGAGGCAAAAGTGTGATTATTGCCGTCAGCTCACCACATCGCAGTGAGTCATTTCTTGCTTGTCGTTATATTCTAGAGGAAATAAAAGTGCGCGCACCCATTTGGAAGCAAGAATATTATACCGATGGGTGCAGTGAGTGGGTTAAGGGTCATGCATTGTGTCAACATTAGTAACTGGCTCGATTGCTGGTGTGATTCTTGCCGGTGGAAAGTCATCGCGCATGGGATGCAATAAAGCGCTGCTTAAGTTTCGCGGCGCTCGCCTCATTGATACCATTGCAACGTGTATTCAAAATATAGGTGCGCCTGTCTATGTGAGTGGCGAAATTGCGCCTTATCAGGGTATACCTGATGTGATTTCAGATAGAGGACCACTGGGTGGCATCATCAGTACGGTTGATTTTTTATCAAAACAGGGAATACAAGCGGCCATTTTTGTCCCCGTTGATATGCCTCTCATGACAACTCAGTTATTGTTAGGGATAATGAACTGCCAGCAGTTCGCTGATGCAGTGTATTGCCTACATCACCCCCTACCTTTATTGTTAAATTTCACACCACAGGTTACCGATATCTTGAATACTCTAAAAACTAATCATCAGCATGATGCATCAATAAGAGAATTATTAACTCGATTAACCACGCACATCTATCATCCTGATGAAAAAAAAGCATTAACCAATGTCAATACTCCGAATGATTGGCAACAAATACAGGAGGCATTTTCTAATGATGAATATTAAATTAGCTAAAAACACCATGCGTATTCGAATCAATCGGCATGAACTAACATCATTACTGTCTGGAGAATCGTTATCATTGACCATGGCGATAACGCCAGACAAACCTTTTAGCATTGTCGTGAACGCTGTTGAAACTCAGGATAAAAACATCGAACTAACTACCACTCCATCAAGATTCGTTTTCACTGTTTTAATATCAGCTTTGCTTGATCTAGAAAAAAAACTCCCCACAAAAACCGGTATACAGGATAATTGGATGGACTATGCGGAAAATGTATTGATATTAGCGCTTGAAGTCGATGTAAAAAATCGTTAGGCTCCATGGTTAAAAATCGATATCCATAAGCAAATGACGGCCATTATTCACCAACTCCAATCACAAGGAATCCAACTTCCATCACCCTATGGACCAGAAACTCAAAATTGGAACTTTAAACACCAACTGGAAGATCAAGAAGCACTTTTCTATATCAACATATTGCACAAACAAGCCTTACTATCGTTTGAATATGACGTGTGTTGTGCAGAGTTGGAGGAAGGTTCACTTAACCCTGAGAATTTTGATAAATCACTTCAACGCTTAATCATCGTTTTGATGATCGCTGAAATGCTGGAGCACCTATATACCTGCTATTTAAACGCACCATCCGAAATCGGTCGTTTACGCCGCGACCAAAAAATCTTTCGTATGTTGCTAACACAACAAGGGTACCAATTTGACGCGTTTTATATACAAGACGACACTCATCTGGCCTTTTTTATTAAAAAAATTAGAGACATAACCACGCAATTCAACTTTTCTCGCGTGTTGATGACTCGCATCCGACAGCTATTAAGCACCCTGGATAGACTCATAACCAGTCTTAAGACTTATCATGATGTTGTGCTATTTATTAATGCGTATATCAGCCCAATTTTATCTCATCTCGTCTGGATATTTTTTACTCCCAGATTATTGGTCAATCTTGGATTACTCCTAAAGCACACTATCCCAGGGTGGTGGATGACGGAGCAAGAGAAAGCCTTAGGCTTACAAAATCGCATAGCCATGCAATGGGATCTTCGCTGGTTCGAATTGACCAATGATGCTGTTTGGGTATTTGTGGGCCTAGGCAATTGTTTTGTTCTTGTGAATACCCTCACACCTTATGGACCTTATTTAACGCTGGTTCGCCACGTATTTGATGTAATTTTAACCAGTTTAAAAGCCTACTTCGAAATCAATCGATTAAACCACTTAAAACAAACCTATGAGAATATGCTTCAAAACCCAACTGTTTCACTCGAAACACGAAACGAAATTATCAACTATCTAATCCAGTTAAACAAACGCCTTACCTATGAAAGCACGCGTTATTACGCCAGAGCCATATCCGCATTCGCACTTTTTCTAGCAATCACATTAACCATGCCCATCTTTGCATCAACCCCGATGATTACACTGATTGGCGCAGTATCTGCTGTATTTATTACCCTGTTCAGTTCTTGGCTTGAACCTAAAAAACCGGCTGATGTGGTCATGCAGTTAAATACTCATGGCTTATTTAGAGCCATGAGTCGCGATGAGCGATTATTACCTAACGCAGTTAGGGATGAATACGTAATAGATCTTACAGCAAATGAGATGTGCAACGGGACAATTATTTAAAATCATCTTTAGAAAATACCAATCTCTCTTTAGAGAACACATCCCATCGAGTCAATTCAATATTATTTTTATTCGCTAAACACTGCCAATTTTGAATAGTTGATACATATTGATTATTTCGCATGTTAAACACGGCTGAAGTGAATGCGGCAATATTTTTTCCCGCATAACGAGTCCTTGCTGAGAGAAATATAAACACCTCAATACCAGACTGCCTCATATCGGCTCCTAATGCCTGACTGTATTCGTAGTTATTTTTATTGGAAATTTTATCTTGATAATCTGAAAATGGATGCCTGGTTAAATCTACGCCATTATCCGATTTTAAATAGGCGTTAAAAATCGTCATCGGAATTTCGATGAAACCCAGGTTGGCTAGGGTATCGTCAAAAAATTTTAACCGATAATACGCCACTTCAGAAAAAGCCGTTTGGAGATCAAGCGATCCATACCAAATCGAAGGTTCATATTGGCTACCAAAACGAGAACCATATTTTAACGGGGGGTATCTAAATGGCGTAAAAATTAAATAATGCTTATCTGTCACAATAGTTGGTTTCGATTCCTCGAGCAAATTCTCTAACAAATCGTGTTCTTCTATACTATCAACCAAGTCTCTTGAGCTAGAAACATGTTGCCCTTCAACGACTCGCCACGCTGCAGCTTCAACGAATTGACGATATTGCTCACCCCGACAGGTAGACCAAAGACTCATAATTTACCACGCATCGCATCAAGATAATGAAGTACAGAAACTAATCCCGTAATCGTTTTTATTTCCTCTATTGGTTTATTTTGGAAATACGTGTTAAAGCTATTAAGCCATGCTTTAGCTTTTTCATGATTATTTCCAACCATTGCGTTTAAACTTCTGTATATTCTAACAAGCAACAGAGCCATCTCGCCCTCTTTGGTATCGGGTTTAATTGACTTAGTCCCCTGGATCACGCGAGAAACGCTGGATTCACTTAGACCGATAATATCGCTGAGATCTTTGCCCGCTAAAGAATAAAATTTAGCAACATTACAAATAGCTTTTGTTAAAACAAGGTTTTTTTGAACTTGATTATTTTCAGACGTTCTCATATCACTCTCCTTTCAAATGAAATTATAGTGCAAATAGATTTTATTTGAAAGGAGAGTGATAACTGAAACTATAAAATTATCCACCAATTATTGAAAAGTTAAGATTGTCACCCACACGCCCTTCATCTAGATAATGAGTAGCATGTTTAAACGGTAAAAAACCAACAATGGCATTTTTCAATGATTCAAGTTCCTCATCACGTTGTAAATAATCACGAAGGTTATAACCTAAATTACCAAATAAACATAAATACAATTTTCCTCGCGCAGACAATCGGAGCCGATTGCAACTTTGACAAAAATCTTTTGAATAAGGTGCTATAAACCCAATTTTGCCTTTATAGTCAGGGTGACTAAATTCTTGTGCAGGGCCTGCGTCTAATTCTTTTATCACGCGTTGCCAACCAGTTTGAAGCAAAGTCTCGATATAAGGTTGGGCTGGCAGGTGATGCTGTTTAAAATAGTCAAGATTAGTCTGATTTTGCATAAGCTCTATCATTCTTACAGACACATCATTCGTCTTTATCCAGGATAAAAACGGAGTTAGATCATCATTTCGATTTTTTAACAGTACCGCATTAATTTTAATGTGTTCAAAACCAACCGCTCTTGCTTTATCTATGCCTTGGAGTATCGTGTTTAACTTATCATGCCCTGTTATGTCCTGAAACGTTTGACGATCAAGACTATCTATACTCACATTAAGTCCTCGAATACCACTATCATACAAATCTTGAGCAATTTTCGGTAAGGTGTAACCATTTGTCGTGATGACTAATTTTTCTATCGTGGGTATTGCGGTTAATGCTTGAGCAATATCAAATAAATCGTGACGTAACGTGGGCTCACCACCTGTTAAGCGTATTTTTTTTAAGCCTAAGGTTGAAAAGGCAATAGCTGCACGTTTAATTTCATCAACCGATAAAAAATCCCGATGACGTCCTTGATAACCTTTGGGCAAACAGTAATCACATCGAAAATTACAGACATCGGTAATAGAAAGTCGTAAGTAACTAAATCGTCTGCCAAAGCTATCTGATAAAACGGACGTATGAGTTAACATAGATGGTGTTGCGCATAATAAAAAAGTACGCTCATGTTTAAAATCCATTTAAAAAAATATGACAAAATGCTATTAAGCCTCTCGTAACATTATGATCGATTACGATTTTAAACACCACTTATTTATGTGAGCCAGTCTTCTACTGTCCCAGTCAAATGACTTGGCGTTTTTTTATGCGATTTTGTTTGAGCGCAGCGAGTTTAGCGCATAAAAAAACATCAAGTCATTTGACTGAGGCTATAATCTGGCTTATCACTCACTGTATTCAGAACGAACCACTTCAATCACAATGTCTTTAAACAAAGGTTGGTCGCTTTGTGGGCTGAAATCTTTAATGGAGCACAAGATATTCATTTCAGGCATGTAACCCGCTGCACAATCCTTTGGAATGTTATACATCACCGCCCGATACCCATGAAGCGTTCGTCTGGTACCGTCTTTAGCAATGCTCGTTATGTCAACAAACCCTAAATGTTCAATTCCCCGCTCATCCATATCCTGCTTATTCATAAATACAATAGTTCGCGTATTTTTGACCCCACGATATCGGTCATTATCTGTGTATATGGTTGTATTCCACTGATCATGCGATCGCATAGTCATTAAGCGCAAACACCCTTCTGGAGGCAAAACATCAGGAATAAGCGCTGTTGAAAATTTAGCTTTACCAGTATCGGTATTAAACACCAATTCACGTGCCGGTTGTTTCAAACGAAAGCCCAAGGGTTGACGTACACGGCGATTAAAATCTTCAAATCCATCAATGGCTTCAGAGATTTTATCGCGAATAATGTCGTAATTTTGGCTGTAGTCATCCCAGGGTGTTTTTGTGTTGGGTAGGATTGCTTTAGCCATTCCGGCAACAATGGCTACCTCAGAACGTAGCTCTTTTGATGCCGGTCTCTTCATGCCTTTCGATATATGCACCATGGCCATGGAATCTTCAACGGTCACAAACTGCGGACCACTGGGTTGGGTGTCGAGTTCCGTACGCCCTAAACAGGGTAAAATAATAGCATCTTTACCGTGTACAACATGACTTCGATTTAATTTTGTACTGATTTGGATGGTCATATCGCATCTTTCAATCGCTTTTTCAGTATATTCAGGATCAGGAACCGCTTTCACAAAATTACCACCCAATCCAACAAAGACTTTGACTTCGCCTCGCATCATGGCCTCAATACTCGATACCGTGCCATGACCAAACTCGCGGGGAGACACAATGCCACAGGCATCATCCATTTTTTTAAGCCAAGCCTCACTGGGACGGTTATTAATGCCGCAGGTTCGATTGCCTTGTACGTTACTGTGTCCACGAACGGGACTTGGCCCCGCCCCTTCACGTCCAATATTGCCTTTAAGTAACAAAATATTCACTATTTCACGAATCGCATCGACACTATGGTCATGCTGAGTAACTCCTAAACACCATCCGAAGATACAGGCTCGAGATTCTGCATAAATTCTAGCTATTTCACGGATAACAGACTCTGAAACACCTGACTGCTGTTCTAACCACGGCCATTGTGCGTCTTTACAAAGAGCGGCATACGCCTCAAAACCCGAAGTGTGATTGATAATAAATTGGGTATCAATAGCCGTAGGATTCGACTCAGCATTCTCCAATAGCGCTTTAGCTATACCGCGCAACAATGCAAAATCACCACCAATTCTAGGCTGTACGTTCAGCGTGCTGGTATCCGTTGTTCTAAAGGTAAGCATATCCAGGATTTCATGCGGCGTAATAGATGGCCGTGCCGCGCCCTCAATCAGCGGATTAATATGAACGATTTTAGTGCCATTTTCTTTAACGCCTTCAACTAATGCTGTTAGCATGCGTGCTGTATTGGCAGCACAGTCAATGCTTGTCAGAAAAAGGACATCGGCTTTATGCCAATCTATCAAATCAACCGTTCCCTTGCCGGTGGCCAGTGATTCCGTTAAAGCTCTACCGGTTGCTTCATGACACATATTGGAGCAATCAGGCTGATTGTTTGTGCCAAACTCGCGAGTTAGCAGTTGATAAACAAAAGTTCCTTCATTTGAAAGTCGGCCCGATGTATAAAAGGTCGCTTCATGGGGAGAGTTCAAACTTTGGAATTTATCCCCTATCATTTTAAATGCATTATCCCAGGATATAGGAACATAGTGATCCGTTTTCGAATCATAGACCATGGGCTCTGTGATTCGACCCACATTTTCTAACCGATAGGCATTCCAGGTTCTTAATTCCGTGACCGTGTGTTTTGCAAAAAAGTCAGGATCGCAACGATTATGCGTCATTTCCGATGTGGCGTGTTTAATTCCATTTTCGCAAATATCCATCCGCAGCCCTTTGCGATCATCAGGCCATGCACACCCCGGGCAATCAAAGCCGCCGTTTTCATGATTCATGCGAAAAATAGCGCGTGTTGCATTAATCGGCTCACGTGTTTTAAAAATCACATTAGCCACACTAAACGAAGCACCCCACCCCGCGGTGGTATGATGATATTCCGCTTGACTCGGTGTTTTGCCCTCATTAGGGCCTTCACCAAGAGCAGGTGGATTTAGCAGTGTTTTCTTTCTTTTTTTAGTCATTTGATAGTCATCCCTAACCTCTGGCTTTATTTGATCATAGCATATGACATATGATAATAAAGATAATGATCCTAAGGGCTGTTTAACAATAAAAAAGGCCATATCCCATGACTCAACAATCAACAACGGTACATTGCCTTCGTCAAGAAGGTCACCATGGCGTATATAAAAACGAATTACTGGTTGTAGAAACCGCCTTGCAAATTATTGTCAATCTCAAAGAATTTTCCATTACAATGCAAACACCCGGTGATGAACGCTATCTGGTCAGGGGTTTACTCCATGCCGAAGGGTTTAACCAAACCGAATTTATTCGTTATGCGCAACGTACAGAAGAGCATGGCATTATCGTAAGCGTTGAGGTGCAATGCAAAAAGCCTACTTTAAATGTCAGGCAATTAAGCTCAACATCCTCTTGTGGATTGTGTGGAAAAAAAAGCATTAAAAACTTATTTGATTCAATCACGCCGGTTGAAAATGATTACCCCATCAATGCCAAAAAAATTGAAGCGAACTACGAAGCGATTGCCAAATTGCAAAACCTATTTTATCACACAGGCGGTTGTCATGCTGCATCAGCGATTGATTCAGAAGGGAATGTCCTGTGCGTATTTGAAGACATCGGTCGACATAACGCCGTTGATAAAGTAGTGGGCTTTTTACTTGAACACAACCGTCTAACCGATGCGGTAGTTTTAACGGTCAGTGGTCGCGTATCGTTTGAAATTATTCAAAAATGCGCAAGAGCAGGAATTCCGGTGCTAACCGCCATTTCAGCTCCGTCATCACTTGCCGTTGGTATGGCTGAAAAAGCAAATATTACGCTTGCTGCATTTTGTCGTGGTCAACGTGCAACGTTTTATAGTGGATTTCATCGCGTTTTAAGTGAAGAACAAGATTATGCTTTAGGTAAAACTTAATCGTCTTTGCGTACTAATGATATTAATCTCAATTTTATGGATTTTTTTTAATACTCGTCTACAATCATATTCGAGCAGCTGCGGTCAAGAACACCTAGGCTAGCTCACCATATTGATATAATTGCAGCCTAGTCATTATTCGAATACTGAACACCCAATGCCACAACGTAATTGTGATGACCCAACCCTGCAGCATCAGGAATATAATATAAATCCTGACCGTATTTATAATCTATGACCGTATCTGCTTTACCATTCGTAAATTGTGTCAAAGAGCCTTCGAAAAAGGCCTTTATATTTTGAGTAAAATAATAACCGGCTGTTACCGATAATGAAGCGTACGTTGACTGATTGCCTGATTCATAAAACGTTAAATGACGACTGTAATGCTCGTCTTTATCCGATGAGCTGACCCAAGGACTCACTTTCAAAGTCGCATCCAACTCAATATGATTCATGAGATATTTGCTAGTAAAACCAAAATACCCCCCTTCAAAAATCTGCTGATATCCAATAGCTGGCTCGTTTTCATCCGAGCATCCAGTATAAAAACCATTGTCATATACAAAACACCCGCCTTTGGCTAAAAATTCAAGTTCGGTTTTCTGATAACCGATAATTGCACCTAGTTTAAAGGTTTGATTTTGAAACAACCAGGGTCTGACATTCACATCAACTTGGCTCGCATTATTCAAGTTCGTATTGACATGATGCGACCAATCAGACCACCTCGACTGACTAGGAATTAACCAATCATAATCATCCATTACCGCAGCACTTGGGTCTGTTGTACCCCATAAATCAACACCCAATGACAGCCAGGAGAATAAATCCGAATTAAAATTCAGTGCAAAAATGGGCGCGCCATCAAGCACCCAATTTAATTGGCTTAACTTAGTACCGTCCGTATCGTAAACATATTCATTGGATTCGCCGCCTAAATAACCCAAACTCGCTTTTATTGAAAATTTGCTCATTTGATAATGGGTTAAATCAGCTGCTTGAATTGATTGATTAACTGAAAAAGAACACAAAGCACTTGAAAACAAAAGCGTTAGAAATTGGTTTAATATTGTTTTTATTCGCATAATCCATCCGTAAAATTTTTGCGCGAATATATATCAACCCTACATTAAAATCTAGCAGAACGTTATTTTGAATTCAAAACACATCAAT
The DNA here is from genome assembly GCA_021849905.1 of Pseudomonadota bacterium. Classification (GTDB taxonomy): domain Bacteria; phylum Pseudomonadota; class Gammaproteobacteria; order Legionellales; family Legionellaceae; genus DDPF01. The sequence continues at coordinate 10,191 of JAJZSG010000010.1, read as the reverse complement.
CACACTATGCTTGAGCATCGCGAAATAAATGGCGAACCGTGTCATTTTGTTTCAATTTAGTTTATAATGATTTTTTTTTATTCAAATACAGAGGTGGCTATGCGTTTCATGCCGGAGGTTAATCTTAATGGGGATTTAATTCGTTCAATCAACGAAGAGAACCTTGATTTCATTCAGCGTCAACTGGAAGGAGGCGTGACATTTTCTATAGTAGACATCCTTTATGTAGCAAGACATGAAGGAAAAGCACAGGTTGTCGACTTCATGATTCGGCATATTGAAAGAAACATTAACGAAATAAATGTGGATGTCGAGTTTTTACGGGCTTGTGAATTTGGGTTCCTGCGCTTAGCACAAATCTTCTTAGAACAGTCGAATCGTCTAGGCGATAAAAAACTAAAATATAGTGTGCTTTCGCAAGATACATCGCCAAAATTTCTACCCCGTTTTTTCAGCGTAGATAATCATATGCAGGTAGAACAAGAACTCACTCTTGAAGCGGAGGGATTGGCACATGCCACTTTAAATGGGCATTTGGATGTAGTGACATTTCTGTTAGAACGACACCCACACTTTAACTTACCAGCATTCATCAACGCGGTTCAGAATGGACATACCGCCATTGTAGAACGCTTTGCAATAGCATTCCCATCGGAGCGGCTAATTCAGAAATTCACCACAGATTGGGAAATAAGAACCGGATTCCCCAGTTTAGTGGACGTTGTAAAAAGCGGACACGGTGAGTTATTAGAGTTTTTACTCGCAAATCAAGCGAACCCAAATTTTTTATGTCCAATCAATCAATTAACGCCCTTGATGTTAGCTTCCCAATTAGGTGACATAGAGACAATCGACCGATTATTAGCCCATCAAGCTAATATTAACAAGATAACCGGGTGTTCGAAACAATCTGCATTAAACTCAGCAGCAAAAGGTGGACATATTGAAATAATTCAACAGTTGATAGCCAGAGGAGCCACCCTCATTAACCCAAGCGCAAACCAAGACTTTTTTCCTGGTGATGGCGAACATCCGGCTATCGTGGCCGCGCGTTTCGGTCAAATATCGGTTGTCGATTGGTTTTTAACCCATCCAGAATTTGGCTTTGAAATTAATCACATTTTTATCGACAATAAGATGTATCGAGATGACTACGTTGGCTTAGGGATTGATTGTACATTACTAATGGAAGCGGCTCGACACGGTCAAACGGCTCTTGTTGAGCACTTACTCGTATCACACAATGCAAACATTAACGCAAAAAATGATGCTGGTGATACCGCATTGAGTGCAACATGTAAAACCCATTTCACCCAAACCTTAGAACTTTTACTTCAGTATGGTGCTGAAGTCAACTTGTCAGCTATTTACGAAAGTGGATGGAAGATGGAAGGATTATTCAATTTGGAATGTATCGGTTTACTTTTAGAACATGACACCAATCCTGACTGTGATCAAGCATTAATAGAGATTGTCAGAGGTGACTTGGTTGAGTCAGCTAAATTATTTTTAAAATATGGGGCTGAGTTTCAAGGCGCGCTTTTAAATTCACCTCATCTGAATGATTATCAAGAATTGAATGAGTTATTCCTAGACCATTATGCCGATGAAGAAAGACCCCTGGTATCCAACAGTCACACGCTAACATTGTAGAACATACCGATGAGTGTTTCAAAGGTCGATGAACTCAAAATTTATCGACCTAAACATGAATCATTTTGATATTTCAAAATCTGTTATACTGTTCATACTTAATCCTTTAAAAATCCAAATGAAAAAAATAAAAGTCATTGTTGGCATGTCAGGTGGTGTTGATTCCTCCGTTGCTGCTTTTCTGTTGCAGGAAAACGGTTACGATGTTGAAGGCTTGTTCATGAAAAACTGGGAACAAGACGACCAAAATGGCTACTGCGCTGCCGCAAAGGATTTAAGTGACGCCCAAGCCGTATGCGACCAATTAGGCATTACGTTGCATCGTGTTAATTTTGCAGAAGCCTACTGGGACCGTGTATTTAGTCATTTTTTAAGTGAATATGAAAAAGCTCGCACGCCTAATCCGGATGTATTATGTAACAAAGAAATTAAATTTAATGCCTTTTTAAATCATGCGTTAGATCTAGGTGCCGATTTTATCGCAACAGGACACTACGCACGTGTTGAGGTTAACAATGGTATGGGGGCTTTGTTTAAAGCCAAAGACCGAGATAAAGATCAAAGCTATTTCCTTCACGCCGTAGAACCAGCCGCTTTGGAGAAAACCTTATTTCCAGTGGGTGAGCTTTTAAAATCAGAGGTGCGTGCAATTGCTGAAAAAATAGGCTTAGTGACACATGCTAAAAAAGATTCAACCGGTATTTGTTTTATCGGTGAAAAGCGATTTAAAGCGTTTTTAAACGAATTTATGCTGGCAAAACCGGGCGATATAAAAAGCAGCCAAGGTGATAACCTTGGGCGTCACGATGGATTGATGTTTTATACTTTGGGGCAGCGTCAGGGTTTGGGAATTGGGGGGACGCGTGCTGGTGATGACGCACCCTGGTATGTGGTTGATAAAGATACACAAACCAACACCTTGACTGTCGCTCAAGGCAAAAATCATCCCATGCTTTACTCACAAGGCCTCATTTGTGGTGAAATTCATTGGTTAAAACCACATTCCAATGATGAGATGCCGTTAACCTGCTATGCCAAGACGCGTTACCGGCAAGCGGATCAAGCCTGTGTTATTTCGCCGGAGCAAAACAAACAGCACTACGTTTTGTTTTCTGATCTACAACGCGCCGTAACGCCAGGTCAATACATTGTTTTTTATAATAAAAATCAATGTTTGGGTGGCGCCACCATCGAGCAAATTATTCGCTAATCGTATATAATAAAGTAATTAACACTGGAGTGTTTATCATGACCGCCATTAATGCAGCAGAAACATCCTCTACACCCGTTATTTTTTCTGTCAATGCCGCTGATAAAGTGGCCTCTCTCATTGCTGAAGAAGCCGATATGACGCTAAATTTACGCGTTTATATTACGGGAGGCGGTTGTTCCGGCTTTCAATATGGATTTACCTTTGATAAAACCATTAACGAGGATGATACCGTCATCGAACAACAATGCTCTGATGGCCAGTCAACCGTTAAACTGCTGGTTGACTCAATGAGCTTTCAATACCTTCAAGGCGCTGAAATTGATTTTACATCAGGGTTAGAAGAACAGTTTAAAATTTATAACCCTAATGCCAAAACAACCTGCGGCTGTGGCTCATCATTTAGTATTGATGATGACGAATAATCATCTAGACCTGAGTTGCCGTAATTTGCTCAATAGGGTTTAACCACCACCTTTGTTCCCACCTGCATAAAATGCTCAGATAGCCAATGCGCATCATGAGGTAGCACACGAATACAACCGTGGCTGGCATTTCGGTGTGGCACTTCATACGATCCATGAACAGCATAATTCTTGTTAAAATACATGCAGTAAGGCATTGGAGCACCCCCTTTACCGACTGGGTAGCGGCTAGAACGACAACCAGCGCCTCCCTTTGATATGACATGATAGGTGCCGGTTGGTGTTCTGCAAGAACGATGTATATCTGGACAATAAGACTGCCCACCTGAGCCTCGTCCCGTTCGCACAACCTGTCCGTTTGAATTAATGGCTTTCCATTGCAAAGACTTAGGATTGTATACAAACGTACCCATACCATAACTAATAACGGGCAGTATTATTGTAGCGACAAGAGTAGCTCCTGCCATAAACAGAACACTTAATCGGTGAATCAGAGTATATTTAACCATTATGTCATCCTATAATTTTATTGATAACAACTTTATTATAGGACAAAAATTAATCAAATGATTAAAAATTAATCCATAAATCGATTAACACCTGATTTGTTCAATAAAAACTGAACAAAAGCCTCGTGTTTTTCAAGCTCGTCATCCGTTGCATAATAAATAGGTGACACACTCGACAACGAAGCCGCCTTTGACGTAACCGCCGCTACTTTTGATTCAAGATCTGATGAAGAATCCTCATCAACAAATAATTGGCTTTGCCCACCGGTCATCGCAAGGTACACAAATGCCAATATTTCAGCATCCAATAAGGCGCCGTGCTTTTGACGGTTGCTATTATCTACATCGTACCGTTTACACAAGGCATCCAGACTATTGCGTTGCCCCGGATGTTTTTTTCGAGCTAAAACCAATGTATCAAAGACCGTACAATACGCATCCAAAGACTTGGGCCATTTAACATGCCTTAACTCTGCATTTAAAAACCCCACATCAAACGGTGCGTTATGAATAATAAGTTCGGACTCATCAATAAATTGCACTAAATCTGACACAACATCCTTGAATAATGGCTTATCCTGCAAAAATTCATTGCTAATTCCATGTACCCTAAATGCTCCCTCATCCACCTCGCGCTGAGGATTTAAGTACACATGAAAATGATTGCCGGTTAATTTTCTGTCGATTAACTCAAGACAGCCGATCTCGATGATTCGATGCCCAAACTCATGGCCAATACCCGTGGTTTCCGTATCCAGTACAACCTGCCTCATGATGATAACGCCAAAAGTGACACAATAGCCTCATTCGCCAGCGCATCCACCCTATCATTTTCAGGATGACCTGAATGGCCTTTCACCCAGTGCCAGGTAATTTGATGGCGTTGCGCAAGCTCATCAAGCTGTTGCCAAAGATCCATATTTTTAACCGGTTCCTTTTTTGAATTTCGCCAGCCTGATTTTTTCCATTGGGCAACCCACCCCATCATCCCTTGACGCAAATATTGAGAGTCAGTGTAGAGCTCAACGTCACAGGTGCGCGTTAAAGCCAATAAACCCTGAATGGCTGCCATCAGCTCCATTCGATTATTGGTTGTATGCGCTTCAGCGCCCTTCAATTCTTTCTCTTGGTCGTTAAAGCGCAACAACACACCCCAGCCCCCAGGACCAGGATTGCCTTTGCAGGCCCCATCAGTAAATATTTGTATCGTCATGTCATACGCCCTCTTTTCGCAAAACCTAATCTACAAAACTAATACGAACAATACCCGCTATTGCAAAGGGTAAAAATAACATCGCGGTCAACGAGATAGCCAATAGAATCGCTAAATAACCTAACACCGGTTGCCCTTGAATCGCCGCACCCATCGCCCCACTTCCAAAAATCATCACAGGAATAGTCAGCGGTAATAAAATAAGGGCCATTAAAACGCCTTTTTGTTTTAAACCGGAACCACTTGCGGCAGCCAAAGCACACAGACATAAAATAGCAGGCGTGCCACATAAAAGACTCGAAACCAACATCCCGGTTTCATAAAAATCAAGCTGAAACAGTAGGGCTAATACCGGTGAAATCAACACCATAGGAAATAAAGTCATCACCCAGTGCACGCCGAGTTTAGCCACAATAAATAAAGAAACCGGATAGCCCGAGATCAACCACTGCTCAATGACACCCTCATCATAATCATGTTGAAACAATCCCTCGGACGATAGTAACAGCGCAAACAACAAAGCAATCCAAAGTAATCCCGGAAGAATAATTCGTGATAGATCCTGCGCTAGCGGCATAGTCAATGGAAAAAAAGCCATCACCATTAAAAAAAATAAACAGGCATTGAATACGGTTCGCAACTGACGACAATGAACGCGAAACTCACGAACCCACTGTCGATAAAACAAATGCAATAGTCCCATACTCACAACCAACATTCCTGATCGCAGCGATTAGGTAGGGGCTGATGAGACGTTAAAATAATTTGTCCTCCTTTTTCAAGGTGCTCGCTAATACAGCTCATCAGAATAGTCACCGCATCATCATCAAGTGCCACCAATGGTTCATCTAAAAACCACACTAACGCATTTGACATCACTGTCCTTAATAAACCAACACGCCGTCTTTGTCCTGCCGATAATAGTCCGCACAATGTATCGTCGAGGCCCTCCAGGGCAAAGCGTTTAATAAGCACGTCAAAATCAGGACTATCACTTGTTTGTTTTAAATCAAAATAAACTTGCTCACGAACCGTTAATGCCTGGCTTACACCTGATTTGTGTCCAACATAGCAAATTAAACGCTGATAATCGGTTATATTATCCCAGATGGAATCGCCTCGAAATCGAATCTCACCATCCGTTGGATGCAAGAGCCCCGCCAGTAATTTTAACAAGGTTGTTTTACCTGCTCCATTTTTACCCCGCACATGTAAAAGACAGCCGGGTTCCAAACTAAAGTTCACGTCATGAAATACATAATCATCCGAGTAATCAAAACTCAAACCTGCCACATCAAACATCAGGAATCAATCAGCTCAGCAAGTAAAGGCGGTGCAACACAATATTGAGAAGACATCCCATCAACGAGAACTCGTTGAGAAAAATAAAGCATCAACACACTAAAGGGCAGAATAATAACCACATCCACTGGAAAAGTTAAAACCTGAATGCCCCCAAAGCTACCCAGATAAGACAATAATAATAATGTTGACATATAGCCCGCAAACCAAACAAAACTCCAGCCACAAGAAAATAGGTTGCGTTTTTGATAGACAAGATTAATTGCAAGACCCATCACTAATGCTACATCAAGCTTCCACAAAATATCAAAACCACACCAATACAACATTAAATTACAGACATAAAATGCCAAATGAGAAAAAAACACACTATAAGACAGTTTAAACGGCCTTAAACGGTCAGGCTGCAACGTTCGCATAGCCAAAAGACAAATCGGCCCAATTCCATAAGACAATATACTGCAGGATGACAAAAAAGCAACCATTTTTTGCCAACCAGGAAACGGAAGAAAGGATAAAGCTCCGACCAAGAAATTAGCATACAGTGTAACGTATGGAATCTTGTATTTATTTAATTTTGTAAAAACATCTGGCAGATAATGATTCAAGGCCATACCGTATACAATTCGCGATGTTGCTGCCGTATAAACCAAGGTTGTACCAAAAGGTGAAATCATGGCATCAGCCATCAGTAAGATTGCAATCCAGACAAAGCCCACTAAAACCATCAATCCCACCAATGGGCCCGTGTCTCCAGGAAAGGTTAAATGCTGCCAACCATGAGATAAATATTGACCAGGCACTGCAACTAAAAAACCAAACTGCAACATAAAATAAAGAATAAAACCAATCAAAACCGCACCTAAAATCGCGATAGGAATGTTACGCTGCGGGTCAACAACTTCACCCGCAAGCATCAATCCATTTTGAAACCCGGTAAATGCAAACGCGATTCCACCCACAGACAGTGCTGAAAAAATTTGCTCCCAAGCCTTTGTATCCGTCAAGTGAATATGAATGTTATTCATTATCGGTGAACTGGTTATCAATGCCACAATCGCAATGCTAGGTAATAAAAATTTAATGATACTGGCGTATCGATTGCACTCGGCCAACAATTTAATGCCAAACGAGTTGAGTAATACGACAAATAACATGATAAAAATGGCAGCAAGATATCCCGTCAATGACAATGAAAAAGCCACAGAATCTTTTGCAACCAAGACGGGAAATAGGCGGCCTGAATATTGCAAAATAGCTTGAATTTCAATTGGCGTCATAACTACATAGGATAACCAGGACGTCCATGCGAACAAAAATCCAACATCACGGCCATGCGTAAAACTAGGATAATTCGTCATGCCACCGGAAATAGGAAACATCGCACCCAACTCACAAAGTGGCAACGCGATAAACAACATAAAAACAGCCGCAATGATCCAACTAATTAGCGCATTACTCCCAGCAATTTGCGCACTGATAAACGGGCTAAACAACCAACCAGAGCCAATCATTCCTCCAGCTGCGGCAATTAATACATTCGTTCTCGAAATATCACGTTTTAACATGGTGTTGCTCTCCCTTGCCTTGCTCATATTAACTGTTTTTAATATATCAGTAATTGTAGGTTGGGCCTTGGCCCAACAAACCTTGCTCAGAGCTGAATCTTGTTGGGCCGAGGCCCAACCTACACTATTAATTTGTTCTAGATATTTAGTGAAACCCGCTTAATATCCTTTTATCAGATAACGCATTGCCAATCCTGCAATCAGCCCAAACAAATGTCCTTCCCAGGAAACGCCTCTCTTTGCAGGAAAAATACCGTATAAAATTCCTATAAAATAATACGCACTGACAATACCTAAAATAATAGCCGTTAACGTACCCTGCTGAACACTATTCAAAATCAACACACCCCAATAACCCGTAATCACAGCACTCGCTCCAATATGCAGACCGGGCTTTGCAAAACACCAGATTAAGAGACCACTCACTATCGTAATAAACACCGTTACCACTAAAAAATACTGTAATCCATTGATTAATAAAAAGTTACTTAATACAACCAAGGGAATGGTATTAAAAAAAAGGTGATTAAAATTAGCATGCAAAAAGGGAGCTAAAACCACACCGGGCAAGCCGACAATATGCCTGGGGATAATACCTAAATAAAGCAGACGCTTATCAATACAAGTTATAAAAAATATCGTCCATAGCAACAGCACAATCAGCCCTAAAACAGGAAGATTAGTCGTTGTTTGATTGATAATTAACGCTAAACTGGCATTTAGTTCATTTAGCATGAGGGCTCTCCTAAGAAAACAATGACTTAAGGCACAATATGGCTATTTAATCTCACAAAGCAAGCTGCCTTTTGCCAAGCGAACAGAGACTTCGTCACCTGGCCTCACCTGATGACTATCAAATACTATTTTTTCACCAAACATGACAATCGCATAACCTCGTTCCAGGGTAGCCAAGGGACTCACCGCATGCATGGTTGCCAACTTTTGCACAAACCGCTGTCTTAATTCATAAACTATCATATCCATTTTTTGGATTAAACGAGCTTCTAGCTGATGAAAACGCCCACGTGCATGCTGAAATAGTAATCGCGGATTTTTTGCATTCAATCGAACAAGAACCAAACATAATCGATGCCGTCTTTGAGAAAGCGCTTGGGCTTGAACTTGGTGCAAATGACGCTCTAAATAATCAATTTTTTGCCAATAAGTATTGATCAATCGACCTGGGGAGGCTATTTTTTCAATTTCATGACTTAATAGCAAACGCTTGTGTCGAATATAACGAGACACACTAACGAAAAGGGACACCTGCAAGTCGTTGACTCTCACAATCAAATCCTGTCTGTCTGGAACGACAGCTTCGGCAGCTGCGGTCGGCGTGGCGGCACGAAAATCAGCAACAAAATCTGCAATAGTAAAATCAGTTTCATGCCCGATGCCTGATACAATGGGAATTGAACTCGTCACAATTGCATAAGCTAAACGTTCGTCATTAAAGGCCCACAAATCTTCTATACTGCCACCGCCACGGGCCAAAATTAGCACATCGCATCGTTTATCACGATTTGCATAATTCAACGCATTAATGAGCTGCGGTGCGGCTTGTTTACCTTGAACATCACTGGAATAAACAATCACAGGAACAAGCGGAAAACGTCGACCCAATGTGGTCAAAATATCTTGCAACGCCGCACCAGTATTTGATGTGATGACACCAATACAAACCGGTATTCGAGGGCGTTGCTTTTTGCGTGCTTCATCAAACCAACCCAATGCGGCTAACTTCGTTTTCAACAACTCAAATTGACGGTATAAATCTCCCAAACCCGCATCATCTAATTGCTCAATAATCAGTTGATAATCACCACGCGCTTCATACAAACTTAATTGACCACGAACAATAACCTGCTGTCCGTTACGCACGTCCTGATCACCAGGATGAATAGATCTTGCATGACGATTTCGAAAATACACACACCGTATCTGAGCAACAGCATCTTTTAATGTAAAATAAAAATGACCGGATGCGGGCTTACTTAAGTTAGAAATTTCACCCGAAACACGAACCTCACCAATTTCATGCTCAAGATAGGTCCGCACATGGCGATTTAATTGGCTAACCGTAAAAAGAGTCATGGCAAATCGATATCCGCAACAAGACGACGTGCTAAGGTCAAATCGTCAGCCGTATTGATGTCTTGCAGAGGTGGCACACAGGCCTTATCCACTCGAATCTGAAACCCTGACCATAAAATACGAAGTTGCTCTAAGGCTTCTATCGTTTCTAACTCACAGACAGGCAGTTTTACAATCTCCGGTAGAAAACCTGCACGATAGGCATAAATACCAGATC
>JAJZSG010000125.1 GCA_021849905.1 Pseudomonadota bacterium | reverse complement strand
CTCCCGACGAACCACCAAATTATACCGCTTACACACTCACAAAAGCAGCGGATTGGATTATCCAAAAAAATCAGGAGCAGTAACATGGATCGAGTTTCAAAATTACGTGTAAAAATTTTTGCGGATGGTGCTGATAAAAATGGCATCTTAGAAATGCAGCAAGACCCGTTTATTAAAGGATTTACTACCAATCCAACACTCATGCGAAAAGTGGGAATTCGTGATTACGAAGGGTTTGCCCGTGATATTTTAACTTGCGTACAAAAAGAGCCCATTTCATTTGAAGTGTTTTCTGATAATCTTGATGAGATGTATGAGCAAGCACTTCAAATTGCTAGTTGGGGAGAAAATGTTTACGTTAAAATTCCTGTCACCAATACTCAAGGTAAGTCTACAGCTAGATTAATTTATAAGTTAGCTTATGCCGGCGTTAAACAAAATATAACTGCCTTGATGACACTGGATCAAGTGCGTGAAATCACAACGGCTTTAGCCGACGGCCCCAGTGCTTGCATCTCTGTTTTTGCAGGTCGTATTGCTGATACCGGCCGAGACCCATTGCCCATTATGATAAATGCATTGGAAATCATGAAACCTCACACTCAATTAGAACTTATTTGGGCAAGCCCACGCGAATTACTCAACATCTTTCAAGCTGATGAAATAGGTTGTCATATTATTACCGTTACAAATGATATTCTAAAAAAACTTTACCTGGTTGACAAAGATCTAAGCGAATTTTCATTAGATACCGTTAAAATGTTTTATGAAGATGCAGTTAACGCGGGGTTTAAACTCTCACCGGTTGTAACAGCGTGATCTTCTTTAAAAAAAATGCCTTGCCGCTTGGGATTGCCTCATTTGCAATCCTGTGCGGCCTGTGTCTTTACAGATATGGGCTCTTGATCAGTGGGCCCTTTATTTTTGGTGATGAATACACCTATTTTTCTTTTGCCAGAGATTTATATCAAGGCCATTCAATATCACTTTACACTCAATATGGACCCTTGTATCCCCTGCTGATATCTGCTGCGTTTATCTTTAAAAATGTAGTGTTAACTTATCAAGTCATCAGAGATGCAAATATACTGCTATGTATATCAGCCGTCATTCCCGCTTATTTATTGGCAAAGGAATTATTTCAAAATCTTTGGTTAAGAGCTTTTTTGCCATTATGTATTATTTTTACACCATTTAGCGGTTTTGTTCATCTAATTTGGTCAGAACCGCTTTACATTCCCCTGTTTTACTGGACCTGCTTAATTTTATTTAAACACACTAAAAATCCAAATCTATTTAATAGCATGCTATTAGGCATATTGTTGTCATCGCTATATTACACAAAACCTGGTGCAGGACTGGTTACTCAAATAGTCGCCATGTTTACACTAGCACAGTACGCTTATTCAAACAGTACAGTATTAAATCAATCAAAAAAAATTAAACGGTTTGTCTGTATCGCCTTATTGACCTGTTTTTTCTTAGATATGCCTTGGTTTTTACATTATCACTTCCTTGGCGCAAGTATCATTGGCTATCCCTCTCATACAGCAGAATTAGCATCACAAATTTCTAAGCATGGCTATTATGCCTTAGCTCTTTCAATATTCTTGAGTGTCTTTTATCAGTTTTCTTATGTTTTCATCGGCAGCTGGGGACTGGTAGGTATTGGCTCTATACTGCTTGTAGCAGGATGGAATCGAATAAAAACCCCAGAATGCCATCTGTTTTTTTTCATATTATCATGTATATCAGGTCTTATTTTATTATCAGCACTTGGTATGTCTAGCCATAGCGCATTAGACTATAGAATGCCAAACGGCCGTTACTTCAGTGCAATACTTCCTATGCTAATAACAATAATATTACATCTTATTTTAAAACAGAATGAAATAAAGTATGCATCGGTACGGTTACTCAGTATTGTTGTTTTAATAACGACAAGCATCTCCATTATTGCCCCGCCACTTTATACACTAAATCCAGTTGCTTATACCGCCATGCCTGAGCTATCTTCAATTATTTTTTTAAAGAACAAAGGATTGGTATTATGGGGAGCAATGATAGTTAAGCCTTCTTTTTACTTGCGTTTTACTGTGGGATTGTTTTTTGGCTCAATTGCTTTGTGTTCATTAATTCAGCGTAAATACGTTACTTACCTGATAGCGGGACTTATTTTAATAGGGACTTGTTTAAATGCTATTGCTGAAAACTATTATGTTATTAAACTAGGAGATAGCCAGTCTGCTTTTAATCATGTCTACATTGAATTATTAAAACATGATATCAACATCAATAATGTAGCACTAGATATAACAATGAAATCAGGAAATGCGGAGTTTATGACGCCATTTTGGATGGGGCATCCATCTCTAGTTTATTTGAATGTCAAGCAGATAGAACAAATAAAATATCCCAAATCAATAAGATATTTTATTTCAACAAATCAAGCAGTAAAAAATGATTATTTTTTCAGACAAGGAGATTTTAGTATTTATAAATTATAAAGGGCTGAAAACAAGTATTTTTCAACCCCAATATAAGCTATCTATGGCTTATTTATAGTGATTAGCAAACTTAAACCCACTATTCTGAATCAACTCATCACATCTAGCCTGACGCATATCCCCCTGAATCATCTCACTAACCAACGAGTAAAAAGACGTCTGTGGCACCCAGCCTAGCTTTTCACGGGCTTTAGTCGCATCGCCCAACAAACTTTCAACTTCTGCAGGCCGATAATAACGAGGGTCAACTTCGACAATGCATTTGCCAGTTGCCCTGTCATACCCTTTTTCATTTGCGTCTTGACCTTCCCACTGGATCTCAAGACCAATTTCTTTACCAGCGAGTTCCACAAACTCACGTACAGAGTGTTGTTCACCGGTAGCAATGACAAAATCTTCAGGCGTATCTTGCTGCAACATCAACCACTGCATTTCAACATAATCTCGTGCATGGCCCCAGTCGCGCAGGGCGTTCAAATTACCCAGATAAAGCATATCTTGAAAACCTAGTTTAATACGTGCCAACGCGCGGGTAATTTTACGCGTCACGAAGGTTTCACCTCGGATAGGTGACTCATGATTAAATAAAATACCATTACATGCATAAATGCCATAGGCTTCACGATAGTTAATAGTTATCCAATATGCGTACAATTTAGCTACAGCATAGGGGCTTCTTGGATAAAAAGGTGTGATTTCACGTTGAGGCACTTCTTGCACCAGACCATATAGCTCTGATGTGCTCGCCTGATAAAACCGTGTTTTTTTCTCAAGTTTCGCGATTCTGATCGCCTCGAGTAAACGTAAAGCACCCAATGCATCAGAATTGGCCGTGTATTCAGGCTCCTCAAAAGACACTGCAACATGGCTTTGAGCGGCCAGGTTGTACAATTCATCCGGTTGAACATCTTGAACGATACGAATCAAACTGGACGAATCCGTGAGATCACCGTGATGAAGGGTTAAGCTCGCTCCATTATCATGAATACCTAACTTTAGATGATCGATTCTATTAGTATTAGACAACGATGTTCGTCGTTTAATACCATGGACATCATAGCCTTTGGCTAACAATAATTCAGCAAGATAGGCACCATCTTGTCCTGTAATGCCTGTGATTAATGCGACTTTATTTTGCATGATTCGTCCTTTACGCCTTTATACAGATTTTTTGCGAGAATATCATTTTATTTGCAGTTGTGAAACGCCGTGAAGACGATATTAAACGCGCCCGTAAACATCTTCAAATCGAACGATGTCATCTTCTCCCATGTATTCCCCACTTTGCACTTCAATCATCACCAGCTCACACACACCTGGATTTTCTAAACGATGCTTGTGTCCAGCAGGAATATAGGTCGATTCATTTGTTCTAATAAACATCTCTTGCTCACCATTAATCACTCGAGCCATACCGCTCACTACAATCCAATGCTCACTTCGATGATGATGCATTTGCAAACTTAAGCTCGCACCGGGTCTCACTTCAATTCGTTTAATCTTAAATCGAGGGCCTTCTTCTAAGACTGTATACGCACCCCAAGGTCTATGAACGGTACGATGTAATTTATGCGTTTCATGACCTTGCGCTTTTAACTGCGCATAAATCCGTTTGACATCTTGAGCTCGCGATCTGTCCGCAACCAATAAGGCATCAGGCGTATCAATGATCAATAAATTGTCAATGCCCACAGCGCCCACTAACCGATCGTGACTTCGAATATAACAATTGCTCACATCACACAGTAACACTTCGCCTTCAATACGGTTTCCCTCAGCATTGGGTGCTGATAAATCACCTAATGCAGTCCATGAACCAATATCACTCCAGCCAATACGACAGGCAACCACAGCAACATCACTTGATTTTTCAATCACGGCATAATCTATCGAGTTATCTGGCACTAAACCAAAGGTTGTGGGGTCTAATTCCAACTGCTTGAAATTTCGGCCGGAAGCTGTCCGTGATTGCTCCATACAGGTTTTTGTCGTCAATAAAATATCGGGACAATGAGTTTGCAGGGCTTTAATCACGTGACCCGTGGTAAAGCAAAACATACCGGAGTTCCAAAGAAAACGACCTGAAGCCACATAGTCTTGAGCCTTTTCCAAAGAGGGTTTTTCTACAAAATTGATGACATCGTAGCCATTCGCTTCGATATAGCCATATCCTGTTTCAGGGCATTCAGGCTGAATACCGAAGGTCACTAATTTACCTTGATTAGCCAGAGTAGCTGCTTGATTCACTGCATCTAAAAATGCATCGTGATCGGCTATCAAATGATCAGCCGGTAAAACTAACATCAAGGCGTCTTCACCATACGTCTCGGCAATTTGTAATGCGCTAGCGGCAATTGCAGCTGCTGTATTTCGACCAAACGGCTCCAATATAAACGATATAGATTGCTGCATTAAACTGACTTCACGAAACTCATCTTCTGTTTTGAAAAATAAGTCTCGATTGGTTGCAATAACGATCTCTTCAACACCAGGCAATTGCGATGCGCGTAGGAACGTTTTTTGCAACAAACTTTGTCCATCTGCAAGCCGAATAAAAGGTTTGGGATGCGATTCACGAGACACAGGCCAAAGACGCGAGCCGACACCACCACATAAAATCACGGGTATTAAACGCATTGCTATTCCATAAAAAATTAGTTGACTCTCAATCGAGGAAATATAAGCTTAAGTTCAAAATTCTATCGTATTACGCCACAAAAAATACTCGTCTACAATACTAAAGGCGCTATTATCCTCGAAAATACAAGTAAAACCTAATGTTTTATTCGTGGCTCAGGAATTCCCGCTTAAGTTGTATGCCAGCATAAAAAACACAGGTATGCTTTAAATTTAATCAAACAAGATTTTTACATCATCTAAATCTCTCTTTCAAGCCAA
>JAJZSG010000124.1 GCA_021849905.1 Pseudomonadota bacterium | reverse complement strand
TCACCCGTGGCTTCAGCGTGAGCGATGATGCCACCTAATTGGGCTGCCAGTGTAATTAAAAAAGCTTCTTCTTCATTATCAAAACAACGTTGTTCAATTTGTTGAACGGTTAATACACCATATAATTTACGATGTTGGATAATAGGAACGCCTAAGAACGCATTGAGATTATCCTCACCAAGCAGTGGATTTTGATAAAATTCAGGATGTGCGTGGGCATTATCAATGTTAAACGGCTCTTCACGACGCCCAACAAGACCAATCAATCCGCTGTCCATCGCAATACGAACGTGAAAAGCGGCTTGCTTGTTTAAACCATCGGTGGCAGTTAATACATACTGAGCATGTTTATTATCAATCAAATAAACAGAGACGGAATCTGCTTCAACGGCTTTACGTACTCGCTCAACTAAAATGTCAAGCGCATCGATTAATCGACTCGCTGTTGTGACGTCCTGTACGATTCTTTTTAAAATTTTTAACATTTAGTGGCCATGGTTGCCTCGTTTTCGTCGTGCTCCAAATGATGTACGACGTGGATGAAGAGCATGCTCTAATTCTTTTAGTGCCTGCATATACACTTGTTTTTTAAAAAAAATGACATGCTCTTGGGGCTCATGGTAATCAATCCAGCGCCAGCTATCGAACTCAGGCGAGTCGTATAGGTCAAGACGAATTTTTTGTTCACTTGAGTTAAGTCGTAACAAGTACCATTTTTGTTTTTGACCGATAACCAGTGGTTCGGTTCCGTGACGCAAATACTGTTTGGGTAGACGATATCTTAACCAGCGCTTGGTGACCCCCAATACGTCCACGTCATCTCGTTCAAGCCCAACTTCTTCATGAAGCTCGCGATACATGGCATCCAGGGCATTCTCGCCGGCAGCTAAGCCACCTTGAGGAAATTGCCATGCATCATGACCTTGTCGTTTACCCCAAAATACTCGACCGGATGCATTGGCCAAGATAATTCCAACGTTTAACCGGTAGCCTGCGCGATCAATGACCATATTCTGATGCTGCTTATACAAATGATTAATAATCTGATTTTTCCATAAAAGGTTAGACTTTGGCTACTTTTTTTCTGGATTAATTGTTTGGTGATATCGATTCTCTTTATTTACAAGTCATCCATTTTCATGTGATATTGCGATAAAGATCGATTAAGCCTACGCAATACATCCCTGTTTTGGTATACTGTTTGGCTACGGATTAGCCCTGTTTGGTTTTTTGCCTAAAAACAAGGGGCACAATATCTTAAGTTTTGATATCGGTAATTGCCGTTTATTACCCAAGATGCCCCCTATCTAAATTTTTAAGGAGTTATTTGTGTCTGCAACCGTCTGGCATAAATGTTTGGGACTTTTGCAAGAAGAATATCCCGCTCAACAATTCAATACCTGGTTGCGACCCTTGCAGGCCGAGCTCGTGGATTCGACATTGGTTTTGCTTGCGCCGAATCGCTTTGTGGTCGATTGGGTTAAAAAAAATTTTTATTCCCGCATTTTAGAGCTGGTTAGTCAGACTAGTGCGGATGAAATCAAATTGGTGAGCATCGAAATAGGTAGCAAGGTTGAACACCCTGTCCCGGTTGTTCAAACCAGCAACAATACGGTGTCGGCAAGCGCTCAGAACAAAGTGTCACCAAAGAAGTCAGCAGATCATTACAAGAATAGTTATTTAAACAAAAAGTTTGTATTTGACAGTTTTGTTCGTGGAAAATCCAATGATTTAGCCAGTGCTGCGGCCTTTCAGGTTGGTGAGTCTCCGGGGGATGCTTATAATCCGTTGTTTATATACGGCGGTGTTGGTTTGGGTAAAACGCATTTAATGCACGCTGTTGGGAATGCCATTCTTAAAAATAACCCAGAAGCAAAGGTGCTTTATTTACATTCAGAGCGTTTTGTTGCCGATATGGTTAAAGCATTGCAAACCAATGCTATGAATGAATTTAAGCGTTTTTATCGTTCATTGAATGCGTTGTTGATTGATGATATCCAATTTTTTGCAGGTAAAGACCGTTCTCAAGAAGAGTTTTTTCATACGTTTAATGCGTTGCTTGAAGGTCAACAGCAAATTATATTAACCAGTGATCGTTATCCAAAAGAAATTGAAGGGGTTGAAGAGCGCCTGAAATCTCGTTTTGGTTGGGGATTAACGGTTGCGGTTGAGCCTCCGGAACTCGAAACACGAGTTGCTATTTTAATAAGCAAAGCGGAGCTATCTAACGTTGATTTACCGTATGAAGTTGCTTTTTTTATTGCTAAACGAATTCGCTCTAATGTCCGTGAGTTAGAAGGTGCGTTAAGGCGTGTGATTGCTAATGCTCATTTTACCGGCAAGCCTATTACCATTGATTTTGTTAATGAGGCTTTGCGTGATTTATTGACCTTACAAGACCGGTTGGTCACCATTGAAAATATTCAAAAAACCGTTGCTGAGTACTATAAAGTCAAAGTTGCTGATTTGTTGTCAAAACGTCGTAGTCGTTCTATCGCACGCCCGCGTCAAATGGCAATGGCTTTTGCAAAAGAATTAACGAATCATAGCCTGCCCGAGATTGGTGACCATTTCGGTGGTCGTGATCATACGACGGTGATTCATGCTTGTCGAAAAGTTAAAGAGTTGGTTTTGGAGGGTGGCGATTTTGCTGAGGATTATAAAAATTTAATGCGTACTTTGTCGTCTTAAACGATTTTCTTATCCTGGAGATCTGGCATGTTTGAACTCACCATTAGTAAACAGGATTTGTTGACTCCCTTGCTGACGGTTGCGGGTGCTGTTGATAAAAAGCAATCGTTGACTATATTAACCAATATTTTATTAAAATTGATTGATAATCAGCTGCTTTTAACTGCAACTGATTTGGAAATAGAGATATCCTGCCGTGTGCCTTGCATTACCGATAACCAAACCGGTCTAATTACTATTCCTGTAAAAAAAATGATTGATATCATTCGTTCGCTTGATGATGACGCCCACCCTACTATTTCTTTTAAAAGGGGTGTTGTTGCTATCAAACAAGGGCGTAGTCAATTCAAATTGGCAACATTACCGGCTGATGACTATCCCATAAGTGAAGATGAGGTCAGTGACGTAGAATTTCAAATTGCTCGAACCGCGCTGATCCACTTATTTCAATCCACACATTTTGCCATGTCGCAACAGGATGTGCGCGCTTATCTAAATGGCTTGCTTGTTGAAATTGATGTTCATTCTATCACTGTTGTAGCGACAGACGGTCACCGTATGGCCATCTGTCGTGTTCCGGGCCAATTCAGTCAACACCATCATCGTTTGTTGCTGCCCAGAAAAGGTGTTCAAGAAATACTCCGTTTATTAAACAATATTTCAGATGAGTCGATTTTAGTATCTTCAGGTAAAAATCATTTTAAATTGGTCACAGAACAATACACGTTTTCTTCAAAATTAATAGAAGCTCGTTTTCCCCCTTACTTACGTGCTATACCAAAAAATCAAGATAAGCAATTGATATTAGATCGTGATTTATTAAAACGAGCACTGTCACGTATTATTATTCTTGCTAATGAAAAACTCCGGGCGGTCTTGCTTCAGCTTCAACCTAATCAGTTGACATTAGTTGCCAATAATCAAGAGCAGGAAGAGGCCATTGAATCGTTGCCTGCTATGACGCAAGGTGATGAGCTAACAATAGGAATTAATGCCAGTTATTTGTTGGATGTGTTGGGTCATCTTGCCGATGGTTCGGTGCGTTTATCCTTTTCAGATACGAATAGCAGTATCTTGGTTGAATCGGTGAATGATGATTTCTACCAATATATTATTATGCCCATGAAAATATGACGCTAACCGATCTTAATATTCATGATTTGCGAAATATTGCGATGGCTCGTTTATCGCTTCATCCTCGTTTTAATATTTTCTCAGGACCCAATGGCAGTGGTAAAACATCCGTTTTAGAGGCGTTGTATTTGCTTGGCACGGGGCATTCTTTTTGTACGCGAGAGGTGACTGCGCTGATTCGCCGAGGTGAATCAGCGCTTACAATTTTTGCGCGAATGAATGCTGACGAGTCCATAAGTATTCAAAAATCCCTATCTTTGCCGACACAAGTCAAAATTAACCAGCAGTCTTGTTATCGCAGTAGCGATTTGGCACGTTTTTTACCTTGTCAGGTTTTTTATCAGGATATGTTTCAAATTATTGATGAAGGGCCTGCTGTTCGGCGAGGATTATTGGATTGGGGGTTGTTTCACGTGAAACAATCTTATCATGAGTTATGGCGAGATTATAAACGGGTTATTAAGCAGCGCAATGCGTTGTTGAGACAAAAAACAAATCAGCAACAGCTTCTTCCTTGGAATAAAATGTTAGTTGAGTTGGCTATGGCTATTCATGCTCTGCGAGAAGATTATTTTTTTGATTGGTCTAATCGGTTTCAATATTATCTAGCTCAATTAACAGATACGCCCTGTCAAATTCAGTATTATAAAGGCTGGGATAGGAATGCGAGCGGCAAAGATTTATTGACTACTTTGGATGAACAATTTACGCGGGATCTTCAAGCACAATACACGCATTCGGGTATTCATCAAGCCGATATTTTGTTTGGTTCGAATCAATTTAAAGTGAAACAGAGGTTGTCTCGCGGACAGCAAAAAATTATTTTAATTGCTCTGCGGTTGGCTCAAGCTGATTTATTATCAAATTCTTGTCTTTATTTGTTTGATGATATTGCTGCAGAATTAGATTCTCACCATTTATGTCGCTTTGTTAACTGTTTAAACTCAATTAAAGGACAGTTTTTTATAACAGCGATTGATGCGGACTATTTATCGCCATTTTTGAATCAAAATGATATGGCACTGTTTTCGATAAATGATGGATGTTTCACGTGAAACATCCGTTTTTTGAGAGCCATGATGGATGTTTTAAATTATTTGGTAAATGAATTTCTTTCATATTAAGATAATGCCGTCATTGTTACATTATCGATTAATAAATTTTTATGTAAAAAAACGATGATTTTATGCCTAAATAGTGTGCAGAAGGATTTTTTTATTGTAGTCTGCTCATTAAATAGAACATATAACGCAGGAAAACATTAAAATTTTATGACCACACTAAGTATTTATTTCACGCACAACAAGAATGTGCCGCTAAAAACATTTCCGAAACGATTTTCTCAATTGATTTTGTCCAATCAGTCATCTGAGCTAGATTTATTTATAACGGCACTTTATCAGCCCGAAGAGCAACGTGTGACGTTGGTTGATCATGACCCAAATATTCGATTTGATGCGACTGACCTACCCCTACCAAAACAATTAGAGGATTTTTTTATATGCATCGATGGTATCCTGTCACAATCGCCGGGTAAGTGCCTGTCACGCAGCTCGGACTAATCCGAGCTGCGCGCGTAAGCAAGCGGAATTATTTCGATATTGGATT
>JAJZSG010000123.1 GCA_021849905.1 Pseudomonadota bacterium | reverse complement strand
TTCCGATCTCGTATTGTGCAGGTTTAGGTGGTGACAACTCCACAGGGTCACTGATGTGATAAGCCAGTATGTCGTTATGTCGGCTTAAACGACTTAAATGCCGTTCACTGTCACTATCCATATTATAAAAATCACTGATTAATACTAAAATGCTGCCGGGTTTTGCAACGCGCTTTAAACGGAGTAAGGCATGACTTAATGAGCGTGCATCAGGCATTCGTTCAGACTGAGGATTGTGTTCATGCGTATAGTGACTGAGTACGGCTAAAAGAGGTAAAACGCCAGCTTGACGACTTCGTGGAGTCAGTTCATGGTGGGCTACGGCTGAAAACACCAAGCCTCCCACTCTATCGCCCTGTTTAGCAGCAGTCCAGGCAATTAATGCGCTTAATTGTGCTGCAATAACGGATTTAAACGCAACCCGCGTTCCAAAATACATGGATGGATTAAAATCAGTTAAAATAACGACGGGTCTTTCGCGCTCTTCCTGATAAACTTTAACGTGAGGCCGCCCTGTGCGCGCGGTTACTCGCCATTCCATGTGTCGTATTTCATCGCCAGCTTGATAATTTCTGGCTTCAGAAAAATCCATTCCTCGACCACGAAACTTGGATAAATAACTGCCGTTTCGAGCGGCATAACGTTCGGAACGGTAGCGTATGCTTCGTGCGTAACGCTGCAAGGCAATTAAATCATCTAACGTAGCAACAACACCATCAGTCATGATTATACGCTCTCAGGGCAGAGCAACCTGGCGAAGTAATTCATCGATAAAGTCATCACTACGGATTCCTTCAGCTTCTGCTTCAAAGGTTAATAAAATACGATGACGTAATACATCATGCGCAATCACATGGATATCTTCCGGTGTCACATAATCACGACCATCAAGCCATGCATGCGCCTTAGCGCAGCGATCAAGTGCTATAGTTGCTCTGGGACTCGATCCAAAACGTAACCACCTTGCTAATGCACTACTGTATACCCCTGGATTTCGAGTCGCAACGACAAGCTGTACAATGTAATTTTCCAAGGCTTCACTCGTATGAACGGTTAATACTTGTTGACGGGCATCAAATAATGTTCGTTGTGATAGGGGTGTTATCGCGCTCTGGTTGTTGTTTGTTTTTTCTTCTGAAGCAGGATCTAACTGTGCTTCTTTTCGAGCCAGTAGAAGAATATCTCGCTCAACGCGAGCATCTGGGTAACCAATTTTCACATACATCAAAAATCGGTCCAGTTGAGCTTCGGGTAGAGGATAAGTGCCTTCCTGTTCGATAGGATTTTGTGTTGCCATGACCAGGAATAACTCAGGTAGTGGATATGTCTTTTTACCGATAGTAATTTGACGTTCAGCCATGGCTTCCAAAAGAGCAGATTGAACTTTTGCGGGTGCGCGGTTAATTTCATCTGCTAAGATAATATGATGAAAAATAGGACCTTGTAGAAAGACAAAGGAGCCGTCTTCAGGATGGTAAATGTCCGTCCCTGTTAAATCACCAGGTAACAAATCCGGTGTAAACTGAATGCGATGAAAGCTCCCTTCAACCCCTGCAGCCAATTCTTTAACGGCACGTGTTTTTGCTAATCCGGGTGCTCCCTCAACAAGCAGGTGGCCATCAGCAAGTAGAGCGATTAATAAACGCGATACCAAACCTGATTGACCAAGAATACGTGAGTTTAGATACGTACTAAGATGAAGGATTTGTTGCTTGACCATTTGCGTATCGTAGTTTTTTAGCGGTTCCATGTCAATTACCTATAACAGCGTGTTAACTCTATCGTTTACGATTATTCGCGAACAATTTCTACATTATCGGCTTGAGGGCCTTTTTTGCCCTGTACAACGTTAAATTTAACTTTGACACCATCTTGTAATGCCTTGAAGTCGTTTGGATTTGTTGCTGCTGCGTGAAAAAAATATTCGTTTTTGTCTGCTACGATAAAACCAAAGCGTTTTTTTCTATCAAAGAATTTAATAGTGCCTGATAGTTTTGTTTTTCGGCATAAACCTAAAAAAAATTGCTTCAACCGTTGTATAAAGTGTTTAATGATCATTGGATGATTCCTGTAAATTTTCAATATATAAGACTTTCTCAATAGCCTTATCTTGCCAACAATGACTGAAACCGTTCAAGGATTCAACGACTATTATACAAGTGTCTGGAAGTATATCTCAATACACTGTCTTTTGTCGCTTGCATTAATCAGCCTGCAAGATATATTCTATGAATAGGACTTAAAAACGATATTTACGAGGGTTTTATGGCTTCAGGAAGTTTTCCGTCCACTGCACACTGGCGCGATTCGGCACGAACTGCCCGGTTTTTTATGGTTGATGCTCGAGCGGCGTTTCCTGTTTTTATCTTCCTGATGCATATTCGTCTCTGGACCGGTATTCTTGTGCTTGTGTCCGCTGTTTTTTTTGCGATTATTGAGCATTACGGGTTTACTGTGCCGGTATTTTTGCGTTGGTTACGATCTTTTTTTGCAGGTCCCGTTAAATCTTCCAAACCTTGGTGGCGGTAAATGAATACGGATATCTCAAAGAGTATGGCATTAATTGCGGCGAGCTTGCATGCAAAGTTTTATCTTAATGATCGATTTATCGGTTTTGAAGAGGTTTTTTCCTTAACGGGATTATTGCCTGCAATTGCACGACGTGCTGACCAGTTATGTTCTTTGTGTCTAGGTTATGGTCTAGGCGTTTCTTTCAACGATGCTGAAAATGCCCTTTTGGGAACGACGGTCGTTTTTGATGATGTGACCCCGAATGTATTGCGTCTACTGTGTATGACTGATGTGTTGAACGAGTTGATTCAAGGCAGTCCAAGCTCTGATTATACGCCTTTGGACGAATTGTTGTATGATTAAGACTTAAACCATCGTTTAATAGTGCACGATCGGTTGTGAACTGTAAAAAAGATGAAAAAATAAGCGTACTTGCTCTCAAATTAACTCATACTTTGCTATTATTGTAATGAGAAAAGTACTGTTATATAGGGGTTTAAAATGGTTGTAAATATGTTGCCTTACAAACGTGATATGCAAACACTGCCTAGTTCCGGAAATTCTCCACAACCAACTTGTTCTAAGATTCGATCGGTATACGTCCAAGAATCGTTGCTTGATAAGCTTAATAGTATAGAACAAACCGTTGGTAATATTAAGACAGAACATACGATGGCTGCCTTAAATGCATTGACAAATTGTAAACTTAAGATAATTCAAGTAATTCAAAATCAACTCGGTCAAGGTGATAGTGACTCTTTAAATGGGCCTACATTTATAAAGCCTTGATTCCAGAAAGCTGCGCAGATCTGGAGATCTGGAATAAAAAGTAAAATTTAGTAACTTAATCACTTCCATTACTAACTTGTCTTATTATGAAAAATGATGAATTGAACGAGCAGCAGATTAATGCGATTTTGAAGGCATTAGACGATGCAATCACCCAAGGCCCTTGGGAAAAAACAAACTTTTTACGCGTAATGGGACGAAACTTACGTGGCATTCGTGATGATTTTGAGAAACAAGTCCATTCCTTCTCCCACAAAAAAACGGCATTGAAATCCTACATTGCTCAACAATTGTCTTTACGTCGTGGTCAGAAAAAAATTTATGTTTCTATATATTCATCTGATGGATCAAATTTGCGTTCTTGGGAGCAGTTAATCAATAATTTACCGCGACAAATTATTTCTCGACCCATTTATGCTGATGAAAATGATGTTCAAGAAATCATTAAACTCAAAGAAAATAAATTAAACGAAGGGTATGTCTCGGTCTATATCGGTGACAATGATATTCTTCCCATAAGTCCAGATAAATGTCCTACGGATAAGCTGGGTAAACCCATGCTCACTTTAAAGGACAAAACTATTTTACTGGATAATGTTGATTGCTTTGTTCATCAAACCGGCATTTATCATTATTCGCAAGGCCGATTAACAAAAGCGGAGCTGGAGTCAGGGTAGGGGTGTCTCATTAAAAAATTCTTATGGTGCCTGAGTTGAAGATCATCGCGCACAAGGATGTGCGCGATGATCGCAGGAGCGGGTTCGTCTGAAACCAGGTAGCATAAGAATTTTTTAATGGGACATCCCTGGGAGTCAGGGCCAGACGTGTTGCCTTCGGCAGACTATTCGTGTTAGGTATATACTCTACAAATCAAACAATTTTATTAAAGTGATCTGATGGCTCAACAATCACAAGGACAGTCCGATGATTCAATGGCACCCATTTGGGTCACTGTTGCGTTATTTTTGGGCTTATATGTTGTTTGGAAAATGGGTCATAAGTACATTGTATCCTTTCTTTTTTCAATTACACTCATCCAGGCAAAGCTGGTTCATTTGGTGATGGGCGGCGACACATTAACAAACGATATTTACCTGATACAAACGTTGAATCCAGCTTTAGTGGATACGTCACAATTAGTCGATATTTTGACACATGTGGGTGATTATATGCGTTACCCACTAATTTTAATTTTGGTTGTTTTGTCTGTTTTTTTATATCGCTCAGATATTACTCAAAAATTTCGTCGAGCGCACAATATGAAAACCCTCCGCGCCCAAGAGCAAGAAAATTGGCCAGCCATTATGCCAGTGGTCAAGTTTGATTTAGCAAATGTTGATATTGATACAGGCCCCTGGGCTATGGCGTTAACACCGATGGAATTTGCACGAAAACACAAGTTACTCAAAAAAAATGATGCATTGATGGATAATCCATTACCTGGCGAAGAAATGACAGCCGGTGTTCGTCGAGGTGACGCTAAACGCGTGTTTACTCTTCAATTAGGTCCAATCTGGGATGGTTTTGAGCGTTGCCCACCCCATGTTAGTGCCTTAGCGGCTGTTTTTATGGCAAGAATGAATCGTGATAAATCGACCGCTCTTCATATCATGAGTGTGCTGGATAAAAGTACGTCAGAAGGCAAGCCTGATTTTGGTGTTGCCATGCCTACTTTGAAGAAATATGAGCAAGCTGAAAATGTTCAAACTGTGTTGCAATCGCATGCGTATGTTTTGACTGTTATGGCATCATTGTTATTCGCTTCGCGCGATGACGGTGTGATGGCAAGTTCAGAATTTCTATGGTTAAAACCTGTTGATCGTCGATTGTGGTTTATGCTTAATTGTGTAGGTAGGCAAACACCTTTCTCTGAAGTGGGCGGTCCTTTTGCTCACTGGCTTGCTGAAAAGGCAATGGGGCGTCCTTTGATGACACCGATGATTGATGAAGCCATAAGAGCATTGGAGGTTGCTGTTAAAGAAGTGAAAATATCGCCCAAGGAACTACAGGAGTTGTTGCCATGATGCGAGGTATTGATTCTAGTAATGAATTAGACCCCACTAAGCTTCTTCGGGATACTCGTACTATTGGTCAGCGAATAGGGGCTTTTTGCAGTAAACCTGCAAACGTTGCTGCATTGATATTGGAGATC
>JAJZSG010000122.1 GCA_021849905.1 Pseudomonadota bacterium | reverse complement strand
GTACAGGTAAAATGGGAACTTACGCACCGATTAACGGTCAAGAAGCGATTTCAACCGCAATAGGCCATGCCATGCGTGATGATGATGTTTTTGTGCCCTATTATCGTGATTATGCCGCTCAATTCCAGCGTGGCGTTAAGATGTCTGAAATATTGGCCTACTGGGGTGGTGACGAACGAGGCAGTCAATTTAGTTGCGATTCTGAAGACTTACCCATTTGTGTGCCTATTGCATCGCAATGTTTACATGCGGCAGGTATAGCCTTTGCATTTAAACATAGAAAACAAGACCGAGTTGCTGTGGTTTGTCTTGGGGACGGCGGCACATCAGAAGGCGACTTTTATGAAGCAATCAATATTGCGGGTGTCTGGAACCTTCCGATAGTGTTTGTTGTCAATAATAATCAATGGGCAATCTCGGTTGCCTTAAGCCAACAAACACATGCTCAAACGATTGCACAAAAAGCCATTGCTGCAGGCTTTCAAGGCGTTCAAGTCGATGGAAACGATATTTTGGCAATGCGCCTTATCATCGAAGACGCGCTTGATAAAGCACGCCGGGGGGATGGGCCGACATTGATTGAAGCGATTACATTTCGCTTATCTGATCACACAACAGCTGACGATGCAACTCGCTATCAACCCAAAGAGGACGTGGATGCAGCTCTACAAAACGAACCCATTTTGCGCTTTAAGCGTTTTTTAGAAGAGCAAAATATTTGGGACAATGACAAAGAGCTGTCCTTATTAAATGATTGTGCACAAGACATTCAGAAGGAAGTGGATATCTATCTCAGCCAAAGACCCCAATCTATTAGCAGCGCATTTGATTATATGTTTGAGACGTTGCCTGATTATTTGATTGAACAACGAGCCATCGCGATGGAGGAATCAACAGATGCCTGATATAACACTCGTGGAAGCCGTGACGCAGGCACTAGCTTACGAGCTCGCTCATGATGAAAACATTGTCATATTTGGTGAAGACGTCGGTAAAAATGGGGGCGTATTCAGGGCAACTGCAGGTCTGCAAGCCCGTTTTGGAGAGCGCCGCGTTTTTGACTCACCTCTTGCAGAATCAATGATTGCAGGGCTCGCAGTCGGTATGTCTTTACAAGGGTTAAAGCCTGTTGCTGAATTTCAATTTATGGGGTTTATTTATCCGGCTATGAATCAAATTATTTCCCATGCAGCGCGTATGCGTAATCGCACGCGCGGTCGTTTGCACTGCCCTATCGTATTTAGAGCACCTTTCGGTGGTGGTATTCGTGCACCAGAACATCATTCAGAAAGTACAGAAGCGCTGTTTGCTCACATACCCGGCTTACAAGTTGTCATTCCATCCTCACCAAAGCGCGCTTATGGCCTACTTTTAGCAGCCATGCGAAATCCTGACCCGGTTATTTTCTTAGAACCTAAGCGAATTTATCGACTGGTTAAACAACCGGTAGCTGATGATGGCGAAGCCTTACCTTTAGGACGCTGCTTTACTTTAAAGGAAGGTGATGATGTCACATTAGTCAGCTGGGGTGCGAGCATTCATGAAACCATGCAAGCCGCTAAACAATTAAACGACGAAGGCATTTCATGTGAGTTGATTGATGTGGCAACCATCAAACCCCTTGATATTGACACGATTTTGCGTTCCGTTGAAAAAACGGGGCGTTGCGTGATTATTCATGAAGGGGCAAAGACCTGTGGTGTTGGGGCAGAAATATCCGCACAAATCATGGAAAATTGTATGGCTGATTTGATAGCACCCGTTTTACGTGTAACGGGTTATGATGTCGTTATGCCTTATTTTCAATTGGAAAAACACTATCTACCCAGTGTCTCGCGAATTAAAGCCAGTGTAATGAGCTTAATGGAGTAAACATGACAATTTTTAATCTGCCTGATTTAGGCGAAGGATTACCGGATGCAGAAATTCACGAATGGTTTGTCAAAGAAGGCGATACCGTTATCGCCGATGAACCCATGGTTTCAATGGAAACAGCTAAAGCCGTGGTTGACGTGCCCTGCCCACAAAGCGGTACAATAACGCGTCTTTATGGCAATCCAGGCGATATTATCAAAACCGGTGAACCCTTAGTTGCCTTTATTATTGAATCTGCTAAGCCTTTAGATAAGGGAACTGTCGTTGGTAATCTTGAAGAAAGCACAGATATCAGTGAAGACCATTTTATCATAGGCTCGGGGGAAACAAACCGCACTCGAGTTAAAACCACGCCAAGCGTGCGCTTACTAGCAAAAAAGCTGAATATTGAATTAAATGACATTAAAGGCACAGGTAGCTTTGGCACGATTACTCGCGAAGATGTTGAAGATGCTGCAAATAAAAAAACCCAAATACCATTAGGCTTTGAGCCTTTGCGTGGTGTGAGACGCGCCATGTTAAACAGTATGATTCAATCCCATCAAGACGTGGTACCCGTTAGTATTTTTGATGAGGTTGATATTGAATCCTGGCCTGAACAGTCAGACATCACCGTGCGAATTATTCGTGCCATTGAATTTGCTTGCCTTCAAGAGCCAGCATTAAATGCATGGTTTGATGCGCAACACGCGTCACGTCAATGTTTTAAATCGCTCCACTTAGGGTTAGCCATGGATAATGATGAAGGATTATTTGTGCCTGTCATTCACGACGTGGCCAAACACTCGGATGAAACATTAAGACAACAAATCGATACATATAAGAAAACCGTCCATGACAGAACCGTTGCAACGGAAAATTTAAAAGGTGCAACATTTATTTTATCAAATTTTGGTAAATTTGCGGGCCGTTTTGCGAATCCTATTATCCTACCTCCCATGGTCGCGATTCTTGCCGTTGGTAAGCTTTATCAAGGCGTAGTTAACGATAATGGTCAAGCGGTTGTTCACAACCTCCTTCCCCTCTCGCTCAGCTTTGATCATAGAGCCGTAACTGGCGGTGAGGCAACTCGATTTTTAGGTGCAGTGATGACATCACTTGCTCGACCGTCGTAAAGATCACTAAGAAGACCAGAGAGTCGACAGCCCGCGAGGGCAATACGTCGTTCTACAATCTGCTTAGCCACCTGTTGATAGTGTTTATTCAAAATATGATCATGCGGTATAGAATAAACCTGATTAACAGCTAGAGAATAAGATTCTTGTGCCCATATCATTGGTTTTAATTCACTAAACTCTCGATTACAGGGCCAATGTTTTTCAATTTCAATTGCACGCCGCTTTATCCAGGCTTGTCCATATCGTCGCTTACCAACGAGGGAACCCGCACCTTTATCCCAATAGGCATGCAAATTTTTTGCAACTTGATTATGACGTAATATCACCTCATTTCCTCCTTTATCACCCTGAGGATAATCACAGCTAACACGCGTTGCCGCGTGCAAGGGTTGATGAATATCACCAACAATATGAACCAATATCCGAAGTGCCGTGCCTTTTTTCAACAGCGTTTCAGCTGGATTAACCAATGCTCGACTAGCCACTTCAATGGCTTGTAAGGCGTTGTCAGATTGAATTGGTGGCAAAGACGTTCCATCCGTTGAAAACGGAATATCAATATAATGAAGTGCATCATAATGGTGTGTACGATAACGAATAACATCCAGCCAAATAGCAGAATTGACCATGTTTTTCGACATATAGCCTCTGTCAACGACTCGATTATATCGATTAAAGGCGGCCTTTTCCTGTCGTGTTAGATGGTTATAAGCAATTTGCGCGATAAGCCTGTGTCCGACAGCATTCCAGGCAAAAACTGAAGGCGTACAAAATAGTAGCGCCAACAGGATAAGATAATGTATTTTTCTTAAAATACTCAGGACTTAGCCACTCTAGGTGGTGATTTTTGCTGCTGCCGACCTTGACTTGATCGTTTTGCACCAGCTGATGACACACGAGCTTGATTCGATTGATTCGAACCCTGACGACGAGCCGCTTTGGGATTAAACGCCCTAGCAGGCCCTTTTCGAGGGATTGAAGCTAAGATAGAACCTGAAGCAGGTAAACTGTGTTTGGGTTCAAAGCCATCAATTTCCTCACGTTTAAGGGGGGATTTAATCAGTTTTTCAATTTCGTGCAGTTGACTGATTTCATCGGCACTAACCAGAGAAATAGCACCGCCAACAGCTCCTGCTCGTCCCGTTCGTCCAATTCGATGGACATAATCTTCAGCGACATCAGGCAAATCAAAATTAACGACTACAGGTAGCTCATCAATATCAATTCCTCTGGCAGCAATATCAGTTGCAATCAAAATATGCACTTTACCTGCTTTAAAATCTGCTAAAGCTTTGGTGCGCTGAGATTGACTTTTATTACCATGAATCGCAATGGCATCAATCCCATCCAAAGCCAAGAGTTTCACGAGTTTATTAGCACCATGCTTGGTTCGTGAAAAAACCAAAGCCTGAGACCAGTTTTCATGACGAATCAAATGACTTAACAAATCAGATTTTCGCGCTTTATCAACAGGATGTATTTTTTGTGAAACACTAACTGCCGTTGCATTTCGTGGCGTCACACTAATTTCCACAGGACTCTTCAAAAACGCTTTTGCCATCGAACAAATCTCGCTTGAAAACGTTGCAGAAAATAATAACGTTTGACGAGCTTTTGGAAGATAGGACATGATTTTTTTGATGTCATGCACAAACCCCATATCCAACATACGATCTGCTTCGTCCAAAACCAAGGTATTCACCTCATCCAAACGCACAGCACGTTGTTGAAATAGATCAAGTAACCGACCGGGAGTTGCAATTAAAATTTCAACTCCAGCACGTAATTTTTGCATTTGCGGATTAATTTTAACCCCACCGAACACCACAGCAGAGCGAAGATTTAGATGCTGGCCATATTGCAACGCACTTTCATGTATTTGCGCTGCAAGCTCGCGAGTAGGCGCTAAAATCAATACGCTCACATGATTGCTTTTAGCACGCGGTTTACCATCTAAACGCTGTAAAATAGGCAACATAAAACTCGCTGTTTTACCCGTACCGGTTTGTGCAGAAGCCAATAAATCAGACCCACGTAAAACAACGGGAATCGCTTGAGCTTGAATAGGAGACGGTGTCTCATAGCCGAGCGCATTCACTGCACGTAAAATAGGCTCTGAAAGGCCCAGGTTAGAAAAGGTCATTGTGTTTCCTCATGAAGACTCAAAAATGGGTCTAAGTTAGCTTTGAACACATGAGGATCTGATCACAACCAAAACCAACTTGCGCACAAAAGATAAACATTTTAACACACAATGACAATTTATGGTTATTTTCAGGTTAATCAACAATTATTTTTTATCATTTTTTGCTATTCCCCAGTATCAATGTGCATTTAATGCACCCGCTAAGCTCGTATTTTCGTATCCTGTCACAATCGCCGGGTAAGTGCCTGTCAGGGAGCTCGGACTAACCCGAGCCGCGCGCGTAAGCAAGCGGAATTTTTAAAAAAAACACAAAATAT
>JAJZSG010000121.1 GCA_021849905.1 Pseudomonadota bacterium | reverse complement strand
AAGACTCTAGTCAATCAAATGTTATCGAAATTAATAAATTGATTAATTAATAGGCTGACTCGATAGGATGAATTGATGCGAATTTACAGCACTTTTAGGACTTGACCCTCAACACCAGTTGATTTGTCAGTCATTCCTTTAGCTAATAATCAACCCGTTACCCAAGTTACAATCGGTGACTTACACGCCAATGCAATCAAATTGATTCACACGTTAGTCAGATACGGCGTGTGTGAACTTGACGCATCGACTTATCAAGAACTGATTGATTTATATCACTCCCCAACCCCACAAAGTAAAGAAAACATACAAAAATGGGAACGGCTCATCAATGAACAGTTACAAATCACAGAGAAAGGACGCAATACTTTAGTTAGACTTATTGGAGATGTTTTAGCCGATAGAGGAGCCAACGATTGGTTCGTTTTGACCGTGCTTGAAAAGCTGTCAAATCATGGTGTTGAAATTAGAACGCTCATGTCAAATCACGACAATGAATTTATTCATTCACTTTTTCAAGTGGATAAATTATTTTTGCCTGATACCACGCCGCTTGCTGCAGGACAATCAGCATCCTATGAGAATTTTAAACAATGCATCGATAACGAGAGTATCGATTATGACCGAGCAAAAGAACTCGTGCGTCAACATTATCTGAATACATTGCTCCTGGTTGATTACTCTGTTGACAAAGATGGTCGTCTTACACTGTTTACCCATGCTCCTGCTGATTTAGATGCCATTCGAAAGGTTGCTGAATACTTTGGCGTAGACTACAAGGATGACTCCACGGCAGAAATAATTCAAACCCTGGATGCAATAAATCAAGAATTTAGATTTATTACTCAATCAGGTCATTTAAAAGACGCTACCGAAGCAGGCTCCGAGTTATATAAATTTTTCTGGCGGCGTGAGGGAAATTTGCTAGCCAATGACGATACTCTAGATGAAAAGAAAATGACAGGATATGAACCCGGATTAATCGACCCAAGAGGTCTGGGTAAAAATGAACACATAATCTTCGTCTGTGGTCACAGTAAGTCAGCTAAGTTCGATCATCTTACATCACCGAACAACGTCCATCGAATTGATAATCAGCTCGGAAAAGATGGTTTATTGAATTCAGATTATACTCGTGATGTTGCTTTTATTTCGGACGATCCAATTTCACCCATTCCTGAATTTGATCACACAATAGAGCGTAATAACAAACGCTATCTCGTTTCAATCCAAGAAAAACAACAAGTTAAACTTGAAAGAAACGTATCACAATTAAGAGAATTAATTGTTAAAACAAAAGCGTTAATTTTTGCGGAACATAAAAAAGATCCTAACTCCCTTAAAAAATTTGAATTAATGCGTAGACAAGACAAATTATCAAATGAGCTTCTTGATATATCGAACGAAATAGACAAGTTAGAAAAACAAAGAAAAATTGACGTTATCCAGAACAAATTGACAACACTACAAAATGAGATGATTGAAACTGAAAAAAAACTCGTTGAAGCAACTCGGTCTTTAAATGAATCAAAAAAAATCGACCCCGATAGCAAGAACACAATAACACAAAAAAAGGAAATAATTAAAACAAATTTAGAAAATGAATTAGTCGTGTCACAACAGTCCTTAACTCAGTGTCATATTGATTTGGATGAGCTTGTTCCATCAAATAAAAAATCGCTTCAAGTACAGTTAGAAGAAAGCGTAGAATCTTTGCACGAATTAGCCTCTGATGACAACGCTCAACTGCCAATAATCGACATGTTAGTTGACGTGGCAAACAGGGTTCAAGATATCGCACAAACTAACAGCGATCCTGCAATAATACAAGAAACAGTTGCTTATGTGGAAAATGTGCGTGAAATATTTGAAGATGCACATAACAATGCACTTCCTCCTGAAAAAAAATGGTATCAATCCGTTTACGACTGTTTAACAGCCATTATCAACGCACTCATCACGCTTTGTCATTCCATGATGAGATCGGCTTTATTGAATCAACGGTTTCGTTTTTGGTGAACAGCCGAAAACAATGGGACACCAGAAGTCACACCTACTCCACTTCAAGACCCATAAAACGATCATCATGATTTACTCTTAGGCAAAGTGCCTAATTAACGATCTTATATCAATGTGATTTTATGTTATAATTTTGCTCTTTTAATTTACAAGGGTTCATTAGCGATGGAGCAACTTAGAGATAGTTTCACACAAGAATACCATAGAAAAACCGTTCTAAGGCCTGACCCTAACATCTGCGACAAACCGATTTCTGGTCATAATTTTCACTTATACTCTTACGGTGCACTGCATAAACTGCTGGCTATATTAAGCGACATAGCACCTGATGATTCAATTCCAGAAGAAGATAACGCGATGGAGAGATATGCTGTCCGTTTTGTCGTTGATACCGATGGATCATTGTGGTTTGCTCAAGAAGGTAAACGAACTAAAACGGTGCCAGCACACAGTGAGATGCGAAATCGATGTCGTGCAGCGGGAACTCTCTTTTTTTCCGAAGACTATCGCAGCATCATTAAAATTACCAATACAAGCGGTCACTTTAAACCGCATATCGGATCTTTAATTTGGGCCCTTGCAGCCTTACTGTCTGTCAAGGCACCCATTAGTTCATCCGTTATTTTAGATTTTTTCCCTATAGCTGCTCCCATCAGCATAACGCGCGACGATCTGGTCACCTTACTTCCCGAAGGCCCACTCCCACAAAGCAATAGTGACGATATAATAGAAACCGAACATGAGGACCATAATAGTCACTCCACAAAAAAACAACGGAAGATGCCTGTTGAACCATTACCAAGTCAAGAGTACACTTTGACTAATCATTCATTTGAACTGAATTTTTTTAGTCAACCGAATGCAGGCGTTACAAATGACCCCTTGCAAACACCGCCTCAATCCCCGCGAAGAGGTTAGTGCTAAAGACGTGTTATCATCGGGAACTCTTGAACAAGGATTATGATGATGGTTTTTGATAAAAAAATACCACTTCGTTTAAAGCGATTACGACGTACGCCTAACATACGCCAGATGCTGCGCGAAACACGCCTCTCCTGCGATCAGTTTATTGCGCCTCTTTTTATTAGTGAAACACTGGAAAAAAAACGCGAAATTCATGCCATGCCGGGTCAATTTCAATTAACACTAAATGACCTTCCCGATGAAATTGAAACGCTCACACATTTAGGAATTAATGCGGTATTATTATTCGGCATTCCAGCGCATAAAGATGCGAACGGCTCCGCATCAATCAACGATAACGGCATTATCCAACAAGCCATTCGTAAAATTCGTGCCATCAATCAAGATATGGTTATCATTGCTGATGTCTGTTTATGTGAATACACCGACCATGGGCATTGTGGCATACTTTCGGGTGATCGCATTGATAATGATGCAACGCTTATAGAATTAGCAAGTCAAGCGGTGAGTTATGCCAACGCAGGAGCAGACTGGATTGCACCCAGCAGCATGACCGATGGTATGGTGGGTGCCATTCGGGACGCGCTAGACCATGCCGGTAATCATGATATTGCTATTTTAAGTTATGCGGTTAAATACAGCTCCAGCTTCTATGGCCCTTTTCGGGAAGCGGCTTTAGGCGCGCCAAAATTCGGCGATAGAAAGACCTATCAAATGGATCCCGCCAATGCAAATGAGGCCATCCGTGAAGCACAATTAGATTTGGATGAAGGGGCTGATATGCTGATGGTAAAACCCGCCATGAGTTATCTTGATATTATTTATCGTGTCAAACACCACTTTCCCGAAGTCCCACTGTGTGCGTATCAAGTCAGTGGTGAGTATTCAATGCTAAAAGCCGCGGCTGCACAGGGTTTAATCGATGAGAATCAAGCCTTGCTTGAAAGTTTAATTGCCATTAAACGAGCCGGCGCTGATTTAATTATCACCTATTTTGCTAAGGATATTGCCAAGTTACTGCTATCGTAACCGGCCTAAACCATCCCCAAAACCTCATGCAGCTGTTTCACCGCCTGAACCTCTATCCCTGATATGTGTTTAGGCGCATTGGCAAACGGCACAATAGCCCGTTTAAACCCGTGTTTGGCCGCTTCTTTTAATCGCTCCTGTCCGCTTTGTACAGGTCTTATTTCACCTGCAAGCCCAACCTCACCAAAAATAATGGTTTCACTGTCAAACACACGATTTCGTAAACTCGACACAACAGCTGCAAGCAAAGCCAAATCACTACCTGTTTCGGTCACTTTGACCCCACCCACCACATTGACAAAAACATCTTGATCAAAGGTTGCAATCCCCCCATGACGATGCAAAACAGCCAGTAAAATAGACATGCGATTTTGCTCAAGTCCAACAGCCACGCGACGAGCTTGTTGTCCATGTGCTTCATCAACCAAGGCTTGAACTTCAACAAGCATGGGACGAGAGCCTTCCCATGTCACCATAACCGCACTTCCAGGCGTGGGTTCAGGCTGGCGTGATAAAAAAATAGCTGAAGGGTTAGCCACTTCTTTTAATCCTTTATCCGTCATGGCAAACACGCCTAACTCATTAACTGCGCCAAATCGATTTTTAATTGCACGAATCACCCGAAAACGGCTATCTCGTTCTCCTTCAAAATAAAGAACGCAATCAACCATGTGTTCTAATACACGAGGTCCTGCTAATGCACCATCCTTTGTCACGTGTCCCACAAGAAAAACAGCAGTTTGTGTCATTTTGGCAAAGCGTACGAGTTGAGCCGTTGCTTCGCGTACTTGACTCACTCCCCCGGGTGCCGAACTAATGCTATCAGTAAAAATAGTTTGCACTGAATCAATAACCAGCACACGGGGTTTTTCACATTGGGCATGCTTTAAAATGGTTTCAACCTGCGTTTCTGCCAGTAAACGTAAACCGTCCAATGGCAATTGTAAACGTTTTGCACGCATTGCGACCTGTTGAAGAGACTCCTCACCTGTCACGTATAATACGGGTTGTTTGAGCGATAAATTGGCAAGCGTTTGTAACAGAATCGTTGATTTACCGATACCTGGGTCGCCGCCAATCAACACCACCGAACCATCCACTAAACCACCACCCAATACACGATTAAGCTCAGTTAGACCACAGTCCATGCGCACTTCACAATCAATCACCACGTCAGAAAGCTGCATAACATCTGATCGTTGATTAGCATAATTGCCCAAACGAGCCTGTCGTCCAGCAGACACCACGCCTTCTTCTGTCACTGCATTCCAAGCCCCGCACTGCGTGCACTGCCCAGCCCATTGTGAAAATACAGCAGCACATTGGTTGCAAATAAAACGTGTTTTTGTTTTCATGAAATCGATACCCTGTGGTGATCAAACGAGTTATAGCGGAATTGCCCAGAGGCTTCATTCCTTAATAATACACTCTTCCGTACCATTTAAAATCAAAACTGATTTATTCGAATTGTAACTTATATGGACTCATCCTATTTGTGAAGGGTTTTCTTTTGTTTAACAACTTAAGATAAAGATTGCGTTCATATATCCGGCATCTTAATGAATCAAATGTGTAGTTGACTCGTGC
>JAJZSG010000120.1 GCA_021849905.1 Pseudomonadota bacterium | reverse complement strand
TTTAATCCCGACTACCCCTCTTTACAGTTCGCATTGCGCACCGTTTTTCAGAGTTACTGCTGGATGAGATGATTACCCATCTCGATAATAATACTTCGTTGCTTGACTGTGACAGGATACCTGATATTGATGAGTTAAAAACAAATTTTCAAAGGCTTAATCAACAGCATCACTATTTTCATACTGATAAAACCATAATATTGTTCGAAGCGTTGGTTAAATCGTGCAAGATACCATGGCTTATGACTATGCTTATAAGCTCATGGCCTTGTTCAATTTGCCTGCCTTAATTTTTTTAGCCATAAAAAATTTTAAATCATTCAAGCAAATTTTTGAGATGTTGTCTGAAAATGAACGCATTGAAGCGACCAGTATAAGAAGTGGAATTGGCAACATTATTTTGCATGTCAAAAATCCTGACGTTCTCAAGCTTGTTTTAGAGCTATTACCTGAGAATCGGCGCCTTCAGGCAGTGAGCATGGATAATTATTATGGCGAAACCGTATAGACCAGATGGGTATCATGATACGTTTATTGTGTTAAAATTAAATCATATCACTTTGTCTTAAATACACTATGGATACTGTTTCGTCGGATGAGCTGTTAGAAGAAGCGTTTCGCGACCGTGATTTGGATACTTTACGTTATGCTTTAGCATCAGGTGTTAATGTAAATAAATACTCCAAACATATTAACTATAAAACTTTTCTATTTTATGCGGTTGATGAAAATCTAATTGAATTTATTCAACCACTAGTCGAAGCTGGGGCTAATACAAGTCAGCTTAGTATACATAGTAAAAATTTATTTTATATGCCAATAGCATCTGGTAGAATAACAACAGTTAAGCATTTAATTAAACTTAATATTCCGTTAAATATCAGAAATTGCCCTGACAACACAACTGCCCTGCATCAAGCCAGTAACTTAGGGCTGTTAGAGATAGTTCGTGAATTAATCAACGCCGGTGCAGATATGAATGCCGTTGACCGATCAGGTAAAACCGCTCTTCATTATGCAGCAATACGACATCGAATTGATGTTTATGAACTGTTATTATTAAATGGAGCTAATCAATTTATCAAAGATGATCTTAGCCACCAAGCAATCGACTATCTCCATTTTGGAGCGGACGATGAATCCGACATAGATAATCACTTAGCATTTTATGCGTATTCTCGATTAAACGAAATACAAAAAACCACGTTATACATTCCATTTTGTATATGGTGGCGAGCATTTGAAAAAGATAGGGTCGATGTCATCATAAAATGGATTCGACTAGACGCTATTTTTCAAATGAATGAAAGCCTCATTCATCCTCTTCATCAAGCTGCTTTTGACGGTCATTTTGAGATTGTCGAAGAGTTAGTTGCCGCAAATGCAAATATTAATCCACTTGATGGCGAAAATAATACCCCCCTTCATCTAGCACTCCTCAAAGGACACACGCCTATTGCTAAATTTTTGATCCATGCAGGAGCTGACATAACTATTCGTGAGAGTATAAATAATCTTACCGTTTTAGACATCGCAATGGCACAACAAGATCAAGAAATTATTGAACTGATTCAACAAACAATTAGTCTGTCGTCTAAACCATGGATTCATCACGCTCAAAAGCTAATTAACGATATATCGATCATGATTACCGATGGTAAGTCAGATTTTGAGGCAGTTTATCGTTATGCTGCTAGTAGGCGGCATCAGATCAAAATTGATATGGATCCGCTGGATGAGTGTGCATCTAAATTTGGTTCTTTTTTTGTAAACAATGAAGATAGGATTATGGAGTATTTTTATCCCAACACTCAAACTAACCAGATCTGGTATAAACAAAGTCCAGTCATATTAGACTGGATGAAGCGACTTATCGATGATTACAATGTTCAGGGTGACAAGGCTAACACGAACGCACTTTTCACATTAACGCCCTTTTCAGTTGACAGCGCAGGCGATCGACATAGTGCAAAAAATAATCTAATTCGTGAGATTGGTCGTAAAAATTTAGGCTATAAACAATCAGCCGATATCACTATTCAAGGATATGATTATATCTGTTTTTATAGGATGAACATGGAATCCTTCATACCTATCTTAACGTTTAAATTTTATGTCGTGAATGATTACCCTGATCAAAGTCTTGCAAAAATGTTTTACTATAAAACGGGAAATCCACATACACGAAAACAATACTTTGCATTTGCAAATGAAATTTTTTGTGATTTGCTCAATGTAGAAACTTCCTTAGGCGAATTTTTATCCTCAGTTGCCCGATTAATGCATTTTTTAGCGATGACTCCCGCGGTTAAACGAGGAAATGCCAGTATTGTCGAATGTATTGTTCTAGCTTGTGCTCATTATCGAGGCATCGATATTCAGAATCTCAATCAACCACCTGAAGGTTGTGTACTAAGATGGGATTTTCAAGCCTTTATCACCCCAAATCCCGATGATTATATCGCTTGGTTTATTCAACATTTTTATCATCAAATTAGAATATTCGATAGGGCATCATGCATAGAATATGTGGAGCAAATTCAAGACATATCCGCCCTAAACAATCCAATTAATCGCCCATTTGGATAAACAGTTTTTTTCAAAGTAAAACCGACTATACATCAGAACATAATCGATGACCGAATATAAGTATGTAAATATAGACTTGTTTTCCAAAATAACATTTAGTTGATTGCGATGGTATTATGCTATTTATTAGTCTAATATTTAATCACATACCGTTTGGTATATTTAATAAACGATAAATAGGAGAAAGCCATGAATGATACTAACGAAGGTAAAACCTCAACTTCATGCAAAGCCAATATCTATGGAATTGCTGGTGTTATTTTGTTGATTTTAGCAACGATTTTAACACTTGTTACGTTAAGTGGATTAGGTATTATAGGGATGTTTTTCGTGGGATTAATGTTAGCATGTCATAAAAAAATGCGGTGTTGTGGTTGGGGATGTCGATGCAAATGCTGTTGTGGTTCGAGTCATGATATGTCTTGCCACGTTGAAGATCATGATGCATCACATCACAATAACAAACACGATGTCTTGTAAGATAGATTGTTAGAATGATATTGGCCGTTAAGCGGTAATGCTTATTGACCTTAACGGCTAATACGAGTTAATAAATAATCCTAATAGTCAAAGGTGAATTTTCATGCGTAATTTTTATATTTTTTTAACCTTGCTTGTGTCTATCAATTCTTTTGCAAATCCTAATCCTATGAAAACCGTACAAATTGACAGTCATGCCAATCAATTCGACATCATATTAACGGCAAATCCCACAACAGGGTTTCAATGGACTGTAGGGCATTACGATCATTCATTTCTCTTGCTTAAAAAGAGTTATTTTGTCCCATCGACTAATGGCTCAATGGGTGCTGGGGGAAAAATGATTTTTACTTTTAACAAAGTGGGTAAGCAATCCTTCCCTGATACAACGGTGATTGAATTTCGTTATGCACGAAGCTGGGAGTCTAAAGGGGGGCAGATTACAAAGGTTTTAGTTCGTTTTGAAGATCAAAATATGGCGGGAAGTTAAATTTAAATACATCCGGAATTCACTGACCACCGATGACATGAAGTAACCTGTAATCGGTGGGATACTATTAAATTGTATTAACGTTTTCTGATAGCAAACCGGTTTCGACATGATTAATCGTAGAATTCGGTGCTTTAAAAATCGTTTCTTTTATTAAAAGGGAAGCCATTTTTCTCATGTCTTTTAAACGAGCTAATTTATTCATGATATCCTGTTCCATTCTGCTGGGTGGCATAATGTTTGTGGCCAATTCATAACAGGTTAGCGCATTATCAAGATTGTTTAATTTAGCATAGACCTGTCCACATAAACCCAAAATGTACGCTTTGATGATAGTGGGTGTTGATGGCATATTAATGAAGTCTTGCATATTAGATATTGATTCCAAAGAAACATGACTGCTGACATCAATGATAGCAATTGTTGAGGGAGTCGATAATAGACGAGACTTTAGTAATCGCTCAATTGACAGTTGGGCAACCAAGCTTCTGGGGTTGTGTTTAAGAGCGTCTTCAAAATAATCAACGGCTTGATTATATCGGTCTAATTTTTCGCAAGCAACTCCGCAATTAAGTAATATTTCCGACTTAAAGTGGTCGTCAAGACTGTTAAAATTGCTTTGTTGCATTAGTTGGTGAAATTCATGCAGGCTCTCTTCAAACTGTTGGCTTTGAAAGGTTATCTGAGCTGACTTAAGTTGACTCATGTATTGGCGATCCTCACGTAACTCGCCAATTTTTAAGTAACATTGTTTGGCTTTAAGCATATGATTTGTCAAAATATAGATTTCGCCAAGTATCAATAAAGACGCCGTTCTTTTCTCATCACTTAGCAAATCAAGGGCTTTTTCGTAATAATCACACGCTTGAATACCGAAGTGTTCTCTAGCGTTTCTATTTTCAGCGTTTTCATTTATAGAGACTGACTCTGCAGTAAGTTGGACACTTATAATATGGTTTTTCATTTGAATATGGAATGATTTTGCATAGCAAAGCAAAGTATCAATTTCATTCTGTTTTATTTCGTTTGCTTTAGCAAGACAATCAATTGCCACATCAAACTCTTTTTTATTGAAATAGGCTTCGTATAGATAGATGTAACAGGTGTATTCGGTATCTTT
The DNA here is from genome assembly GCA_021849905.1 of Pseudomonadota bacterium. Classification (GTDB taxonomy): domain Bacteria; phylum Pseudomonadota; class Gammaproteobacteria; order Legionellales; family Legionellaceae; genus DDPF01. Next base: position 918 of record JAJZSG010000120.1, on the reverse strand, counting down.
TTTATAAACGTAATCGGCAGGTAGATTGGCAAGAATAAAATGACAATTGGAGATTAGTGTGTCCAGTTCATTTTTTCTTAGGTAAATATCGATGCAACCCACGTATGCTGGCCAGTATTTGGGATCATCCGTTATAATTTTTTTGTATTGTTCAAGCGCCTCATCGAATTTATCATTTACATGAAACTCATCGGCCAATGAAAACCATTTGTCCATGCGTTTTTTAAGTTTGGCTTTATTCTTCTTTTTCTCTTGTGCGGTGATTTTTTTAATGGATGTTATTTGAGGCAGTTGATTTTCTAGGGGTTCTGTTGTCGGTAGATTCTCATACCGTATGGCGTTTTCATACTCAGGTGAGCTCATGAACTGATAGTATTCCAACATACCTAAGGCTTCGATTTTAGCGGAGCTGTAATTTATTGTTTCTTCTTCTGTTTTTGCATGAATGATTAGTGTTCTGTAGGTTTCTACAAGCAGCTTGCAAGCATTTAATTTGAATAGAACTGGTGAATCAGGATTACTGATAATTGACTCTAAATGATTGATTGCCACAAGGTAATTTTTATTTTCAAGACAATCATTAATTTGTGTGAAGCATAGGTCGTTGATTAAAGGCATAGTATTCTCGGGTGCGATTTAAAATTAAATTAAATATTGAGATAAAGCACATTAGGTCGATTTTCAAGCAACATGATTATGGATATCTTTTTTTAACGTGTTTACAGATTATTAAACAAAGCTTTTCATTGGCATTTTGTTCCTTTAATTATCATTTAATTTTTATTTGAAGTCAATCGCCCCGACTAATGAGCCCAGGGGTGTCCCATTAAAAAATTCTTATGCTACCTGGTTTCAGACGAACCCGCTCCTGCGATCATCGCGCACATCCTTGTGCGCGATGGTCTTCAACTCAAGCAC
>JAJZSG010000119.1 GCA_021849905.1 Pseudomonadota bacterium | reverse complement strand
AATAATTCCGCTTGCTTACGCGCGCAGCTCGGATTAGTCCGAGCTGCGTGACAGGCACTTACCCGGCGATTGTGACAGGATACAGAAAAACCAATCCAAGAGATCGAAAGCAGCTCTTCGTGTAAAAGATAAAGTTAAAATAATCATGCAGCAAGGTGTCTGATTTTCTTAGATAAGATCAATATGGCGCTTTAAGATAAAAACGGGGATTAACAGGTTTTCCTGATCGTCTGATTTCAAAGTGTACACCCCAATAACGCCGTTCAATCATTCCCATATCCGCAATGACTTGACCAGCCTTAACCGTTTGACCTTCTGTTACAAGATTACGGGCGTTAAATCCATAAGCAGTTAAATACTGATTTGCGTGTTTGATAATAATCAAATTACCATATCCAGACAGGCCATTGCCTGCATAAGCAACAGTACCCATTGCTGATGCATAAATTTTATCACCTTGATGACCTGCAATATCCAACCCTTTTTTACCTTGTTCAGGAACAAAATTAGCCACAACCTGCCCCTTAGCAGGCCATAACCAATGCCCTGATAAATATGAAGAATGTACTGTTGTTTTAATTGGCTTGAATACAGGCTGTTGAGGCTTGTTAGGCAGGTTACTAGAAGTAGTTATTGAGTGTCGAACCGAGGTTAAGTTTATAACTTGACCTACTTTTAGTGAATAAGGACTGGACAAATGATTAAATTTCGCAAGGCTGAGATAATCTTCATCATAACGAAATGCGATTGAATAGAGTGTATCCCCACGTACAACAATATACTGTGTTTGATTCGCGTGTATTCCTGCTCGCCAGTTTAATTCAATTACAGGAGCCAATGCATGATTATGGCTGTCACAAGCAGATAGCTCCATTAACAAAATACTCAGTAATGCTGTTTTAAATGAAAAATTAATCATATTGACTATAGTACCCATTTTACGAAACAAAGAACAGTAAGAATAATAACTAACATTGACCAACCGATGATATCGATATAATGTCGTAATTTTTCTTCAATTTTATTACCTGCAAAAAATAAAATACCACAAACCATAAAAAACCGAAGTCCACGTCCGATAATTGAACCGAGTACGAAAGGAAAAAACGCCATTTGCATCGCACCCGCTGTGATAGTAAATAATTTATAGGGTACCGGCGTAAATCCGGCCAGAATAACCATCCAGACGCCACCCTCTTCAAACCAATGCTGAATTTTATAATAACTGGATGCATAGGATGAGTGAATAATATAAGGCCTAATAAACTCCATACAATATAGACCAATCAAATACCCTAGCATTCCACCTAATACAGAAAACAACGTTGCAATCATCGCGTAGTGCCAAGACCGTTTTGGAATAGCCAGTCCCATGCTAATGAGCATGACATCAGGGGGGATAGGAAAAAAAGACGATTCCATCAGCGAAACACTAGCCAAATAATAAGGAGCATGTCGGTGACCAGACCATGAAATACTTTTGTTGTATAAATAAGAAAAAATCTTCATCCTGAACCTTTTTTGTAATTTTTTTGTGCTAAAAATTAATAAATGCTGGGCATTGGCCCAACAATTGAACTGGTGGGATCAAAACTTAAGCCGTATTAAACAATCAACTCATTAACCCAAGCAGCAACCTGATCAAAAATCTTATAATTCGTCATATCCAAATGCAATGGGGTAATAGATACATACGACTGGTTAATTGCAAAAAAATCTGTACCAGGTCCCGCATCAGCCTCTAGTCCGGGAGGACCCACCCAATAAATAGGATGTCCTCGTGGATCATGTTTTTTTATTGCGGGTTCTGCACGATGACGAGCCCCTAAACGAGTGACTTGAATACCTTTTATCTGATCTAACGGTAAGTCAGGTACATTAACATTCAAAATAGTTTGGGAAGGTAGGTAATGTGTTTGAAGCTTAAAAACTATATCACGAACAATTTTAGCGGCCGTCTCAAAGTGTTGAATATTTGAACCAACCATTGAAACTGCAATAGCCGGCAATCCAAGAAAGCGTCCTTCCATCGCAGCAGCGACGGTTCCAGAATAAAGTATGTCATCACCTAAATTTCCGCCGTGATTAATTCCTGTTACAACCATATCAAACGTTGTCTCAAAAAAACCCGTTAAAGCAAGGTGAACACAATCTGTAGGCGTGCCTTCTACACTATAATAACCATTATCTAGTGGCCTGACTCGCAAAGGATGCGACAAAGTTAACGAGTTACTCGCACCACTTCGATTTCTATCAGGCGCTATCACTTCAAGATTAGCAATCGACGATAATTCACAAGCTAAAACCTGAATGCCTAGTGCAGATACACCGTCGTCATTGCTTACCAAAATTCGCATCAATCTACCCTCGTGGAGATTCCAACCATTTAACAACGGCAAGGCGTTCAACAAGACTTCGCTTGTTTTTATTTAATAACGCTTGAGTCTCTGACTGAGTGGCATTTTTTTCTAAACGACGCGACAACTTAGCACGAGCTTCTTGTAAGGCTAATATTTTCTGACCAAAGTCTTGTGGATTGTAACGCAATTCATCAGCCAATGAATTGGCTTGAATTGCAATACGCTCTAATTGCTCACAAGTTATTGCTGTAGGTCGTTTTTCTGGACACTGTTTGATTGCTTTTTGCAAATCATTCAGATGCGTCATAAAATAATCAGTATTGTTCGCTAAACTAAAATTTGTCATAAAAGACAAGACAATCAAAAAAAATATCGATTTAAGCATCATTACTCCAACTATCAATCATCTAACCCAAAAATGGGGACCAAGCAGGTTCTTGTACATCCCCATCACGAGAAGGTAATCGCATTTTTATACGACCATCCAAGGACGTAATGGCCAAAACGCCTTGATCCTGATAATGGGTTGCATACAAAATTAAGCGACCATTCGGTGAAATTGACGGTGATTCATCCATTTGGGAATCCGTCAGCGCATTAACACGTCCTGAACTCAGGTCTTGCACACCGATATTAAAACGTCTATCGTCTCGATGTAGCATGACAATGTGCTGTTGATTGGGCGTATAGGAGGCTCTGGCGTTATAATTTCCATCATAACTCATTCGAGTCACCGCACCATCAGCCAATGATAAACGATAAATCTGTGGTGAGCCTCCTCGACCGGATGTAAATAATATAGAGCGTCCATCAGGAGAATAACGTGGTTCCGTATCAATAGCTTCACCAAATGTTAATTGCTTCATCGCACCTGTAGATAAATCAACCGCGTAGATTTTAGGATTGCCGCTTTTAGACAATACAACAGCCAATTGTCGACCATCAGGAGACCAAGCGGGTGCACCGTTGATCCCTGGAAAATCTGTTAGCAATCGACGCTGCCCTGTTGCAACATCAACCGTAAAAATTTGAGCATGTTTTTTTTCAAAAGATACATAGGCGATTTTCGTACCATCTGGAGACCAGGCAGGCGACATAATTGGTTCCGAAGAAATCAGTAGACTATGTGGATTACTGCTATCCATGTCCGCCACTTCTAGCGAATATTGTGTTTTTCCAACACCACGCTTAACAAGTATATAGGCGATACGGGTCGAGAAAACACCGCGTTCCCCCGTCAGCTTTTGATACACGTCATCACTAATATGATGCGCTAAAGCACGAAGTTGATTTTCATTAACCTGAAAGCTGTTTGAAAGTAACAATCGTCCTTGAGATGCAGCATCAACCAACTCATAACTAACCTTATAGCGACTACCATCAATTCGACTCACTTGTCCCGATAATACGCTATCAGCACCCGCACGCTGCCAAGCAGAAACGGGTTGAACATCAACTCCCTGAGAGGCTGAAATCAGTTTAAATTGCCCAGATAATTGCAAATCATGACTAATAACATCCGTGAGGTCTTGTGACTCATGTCCCGAACCAAATGAATTAATCCCTATTGGCAACGCCGCATTGATTCCTTGAGTCAATTCAAGATCCAGGGAGAACACAACATTTGACAAAAAAAACAAACAAACTGCAATAAAACGATTCATTAAAAATCACCCCTTGGCACTGACTGGTCGCACAGTTAAACTAATATCACGAAACAGATTAAACGTTGTAGGATCACTAGGCACGGGCAATGGTGATGCTTTGTATATAGCAGATTGTGCTGAACGGTCAAGAACAGGATCACCACTACTACGCATTAAGCTCACCTCGAGCACTGCTCCATTAGGAGCCAAGCGAATACGAAACTGGCTGGACAGACTGCTGTCAACATTTTGTGGCAAAATCCATTGCTGGCTGATCGCATTGATGATCATCGCCTTGTACTTATCAACCTCTCCTGCAAGCCGCGCAGCATTTGCCGCATCTGCAATGGCTTGTTGAGCGGCTGCTTGATGTTTTTGAGCCATTTCAGCTTGTTTTTTTTCAGCTTGTTGCTGGTTTTCTCGAGCAACTTGTTGTTTTGCATGCTCCGCTTTTTCTCGCTCCAAGCGCGCGAGTTCAACAGATTTTTTCTTAAGCTCAATATTTTTTTGTGCTTCGAGCTGTTTTTGCATCTGGATTTGTCGTTGTTTTAAATCCGCAAGGTGTTTTTCTTGTTCAAGCTTTTGCATCGCCAATTGTTTTAAATGGAGTTGCTCTTCAGCAATTTGCTTTTGACGGGCAATGGCCAATTTAGCAGCCTCATTTTTTAACTGCTCCAAATGTTTTTGCTCAGCAATTCGTTGTTTCAGAGCTTGATCTGCTTGCTTTTTAAGTACTTGCTGCCGTCTCTCTTCCGCTTGTTTTTGATGCAACCGCTCGTCTTTCAGCTGATTCACGGTTTTCATCACCTCGTCACTATTGACACTGACCGCTTGAATGGGTTGCTCTGAAGGCATAGGCTGAGTTTGACCCGCTTCGTTTCGAGTTTCAGGTGTCAAGACAGGACGCTCGCTACTTGTCTCAGATAACAGCAATACAACCACTGATAGATGTAATAATAAAGCGATTATGAAGGCAATTTTGTAACTGCGAAAATCCGTCATCCTTGACTCTCCATACCCGAATCGTCGGATGAATCCGTTAAAAGTCCCACTTGGTCTGCACCGGCTTGTTTTAACAAACTCATTGCTGTTACCACTTTGCCATAAGCCACACCTTGATCACCTTTAACAAGCACATTCATCGCTTGACCTGATTGACGAGCCAGTGTGAGCTCTGCTGCAACACGCACCATCAAATCATGAGAGGCCATGGATTGCTCAGGGCTGGTACTAATATTTAAAAAGTACTCACCATCGCGATTAACAGACACGATAATCGGCTCTCTATCAGCAGCCTTTAAAGACGAACTGACGGCTTTAGGCAAATCAACCGTAACACCTTGTGTTAAAATAGGTGCTGTAATCATAAAAATAACTAATAAAACTAACATCACGTCGATATAGGGAACCACGTTAATATCCGCAATGGGTTTTGAGCGAGAAGTTCTTTTTCTAATCATACATTCACCTTTTAGCTGGCCATTCAGACTGTTCTTCTATAAGTGCGATCAGCTCATCTTGAAATAAGTCATAGCGGTTAAGCAATGTATTAGCATGTGTACTGTATCGATTGAAGGCGACAACAGCCGGAATAGCCAGATCGGAA
>JAJZSG010000118.1 GCA_021849905.1 Pseudomonadota bacterium | reverse complement strand
GATCTACAGAAAATTTAACACAAAAACTTCTCTCACTTGCAAAAATTAAAGACAATCAAAGTGTACTTGATGTGGGATGTGGTTTTGGAGGAACAATCTCGCTTATTAACAATCATCACTCTGATATGCAATTAACGGGTTTAAATATTGATATTCGTCAAATTGATCGCGCTAAGAGAGCAATAGCTCCCTCATTAAGAAACATCATCGACTTTACCCAAGCTGATGCATGCCATCTTCCTTTCGAAAAAAATCAATTCGATAGAATCCTCGCCGTCGAATGTATTCATCACTTTTCATCAAGAGAGCTATTCTTTGAAGAAGCGTTTAATATATTAAAACCAGGCGGAATCCTGACTTTATCTGACTTTATTTCCTCTCCTATTTTGCTGCCGTCATGTAAAGTACTAACATTACCTATGTTTAAGCAGTTAAATTTTTTTGGCTACTGCAATATTACAACGCTCAATAAATACAAACGCTTAGCCTCAAAATATAATTTTGAAATGAAACTAGTTGATATAACAATAAATACCATTCCAACTTACAATTATTTACAATCTCTTATAAAAAAAACAAACTTCAATACATTTTCTCGAATCAATTTAATTAAAAATCTTTTGGTCATGAAATTAATATCATCATATCGTTTACTAACATATTCAATAATTTCATTTACAAAAAAAGAGGTATACAATCGAAATTAAAAATTGATCTTTATTTAAAAAATAAACATTTAATTCTTAAAAAAAAACCGGAATTTTCAACATCAAACCCTTTTTAAAATGGGCAGGAAATAAATATCGCTGCCTAAACCACATTTTAAGCTCATTTCCCAAGGCAAATCGCTTGATCGAGCCCTTTACGGGGTCTGCAGCCATATTCAATAATACTGACTATCCCGACTACTTACTTGGCGAAGACAATCGAGATTTAGTTGCGTTGTTTCAATATTTACAACTAGAACAAGAAGCATTTATTGATTATTGTAAAACACTCTTTTGTCAGTCGAACAACTGTGCCATGCGCTATTATGAACTTCGCAAAGTATTCAATCAAACCCAACAATCCCGAAAACGTGCCGCTTTGTTTTTATATTTGAATCGACATGGTTACAACGGCCTTTGCCGTTATAATAAACAAGGCATTTATAACGTGCCCTTTGGCCGCTATATTAAACCTTATTTTCCTGAAGCAGAGATGCGTTATTTTTATCAAAAAAGCCATCAAGCGACGTTTGTACACAGTGATTTTCGCCAAACATTTATGCTGGCACGACCTGGGGATTTAATCTACTGTGATCCACCATACTCACCGATTATGCAATCATCAAATTTTTCAGCCTACACCCAAAAAAAATTTGGCGAAAAAGAACAAACTATACTGGCTAAGTTAGCACGAGAACAGGCTGCAAAGGGCGTAACTGTCATTATTTCAAACCACGATACCCCGTTTACTCGAAAGCAATATTTTGATGCAGATATTAAATCATTTCAAGTAAAACGCTCTATTAGTTGCCACTCTGAAAAAAGATTGGAGGTAAAAGAATTAGTGGCGATTTTTAATGCGGGGAACGCTTATCCTTGAGAAAAAAAGCGGCAACCATGACAAGCAACAGACTGGCAGGTAGAACAGACAACGACAACTTATAATCAATAACCGAATATACATGCTCGCCATTAACAAGCTGACCACGACCAAACTTATCAAGTAAAGAGCCAACCAGTGGTTGAAAAATCACACCGCCTAAGGTCACTATCATGTTCACGGCTGCAAAAACAGTCCCGGATAAGCTAGCCCCACTACTTTCTTTAGCCATCACAAAAACAATAATTTCTGTGCTGCTAAACAACCCATAAAAAAACATTAACGCATTCAACGTAATGTAGGATAACCCCGTACAATAAAGAATAAAACTAATGCAGATTAAAGATAAAAAAGCACCTACAACAAGAATAAGTGTTCGTTTACCGGTTCTATCTGAAAAATAACCCGCAAGCGGTGCGCCAACTGCCCAACCCAGGAACATAGCTGAAATTGTTTTTGCTGCTTCCAGTTTCGTTAAATGATGAGCTTGCTCAAGGTATGACTTACCCCAGAGCTCACCAAATACGGATAATGACGTATACAAGCATGCACCGACAAATGCAATCAACCACACTTGAGGTGAAAAAAGTACTGATAGAATATTTTGGTAAAAATCAGGTAGTGATTGTGCTTTTACAGCACTACCCGCCGGCCCGTCACGAACAATAACAAAAATAAGCATTGTCAGTAACAACCCAATCACAACCATCATCAATAAAACATACTGTAATCCCATGATGCTAGCTAATTGAGTTATATTAACTTCACCAAAAACCAACCCTAACATGCCTAGCGTTGTCATCAAGCCCGCAACCAATGAAAAATACCGACGAGGCAACCAATGAACGGCTAGAGACAAGACACCGACAAAGGCAAAAGACGACCCAAAACCAACTAGAAAACGTCCACAACCTGCAATTAACATGGATGAGGAGAAGCTAAACATCAATGAACCCAACGTGCAACACAAACACGCTAACGATAATAATCGGCGAGGTCCAAATCGGTCCATCATAATCCCCACCGGTAATTGCATGGGTGAATATGCGAAATAATATAAAGCCGATATCTGGCCAAATGTGGATGCGGAAATATGTCCAAATGCGGCACTTAATTCGGTCTGCAGTACACCAGGAATAATTCTTAACACGAACTCATAGCAGTAAAATAAGGCGGCAATTACACAAATAATACTGCCGAATATGACCTGTTTTTTTAAAACATGGCTAGCGTCCTGCATGAGCATGGGTTTCCCTAATAAAGCAAATCAAAATGGCAGCAATCACGATACCTGCGGGAATAATGGATAACGCAAGTTGATAATCAACTGCCGCATAAAGTTGTTCCATTTTGTCAACGGTTTGATGATCCAAAGCAGCAAGCGAACCATGCGTTGATAAGCTCCAGTCTAATAATCGACCGACAAGTGGCTGCAAAAACATAGCGCCTATCATCACAATCATATTCGTGATAGCAATAGCAGTCCCCGCTGCCTCAATTGGACTCAATTCACGTCCTACTGCAAAAACAATGGCTTGAGCACTATAAAATAGACCCAGTAAAAATACCAGTGTGTAAAGAGCGGAGCGTTCCAAGCCAGGAACATACAAAATCAGCATCATAACCACCGCAGCGCCCATAGCTCCCACTTGCATCGGTAATTTACGTCGCTTGATTTTGTCTGAAATGAGCCCCATTAATGGCGCGCCAATCATAAAACCAAAAAATAATAATGAGTTAGCAAAACCCGCATCAAGCTGAGATAATCCATGGGCATTACGGAAATAAGGAATACCCCATAATTCAGCAAACACGGTTGTCGGTAAATACACAAGGCATCCATACATGCCGTTAATCCAAATTTGTTTTTCACGTAAGATAATACCTAGATCAAGCATGTTCTTCTTGAAGCTGTTAATCGTACCGCCTGACTTATCATCGCGTTTATGGTCATGGATGCAAAACCAAAGGATAAGCGTCAAAACGACGCCAAAAAATGCCGTGTAGTTTATCGTTAACTGCCAGCCAGATCGAACTACCATCCCACCTAAAACATTATCACCAAACATGGCTCCAATTGTACCCAATGCGGCAGTCAAACCGGCAACCATGCCCAATTTATCTTCAGGCAGCCAGATGGTCGCCAACTTTAACACGCCAACAAACGCAAAAGCTGAACCAATCCCCACGAGAAATCGACCAATACCCGCAACAGCAAACTTGTTGGTATCAGCAAACATCAATGCGCCAATCACACAGATTAAACACGCAATGGTCAATAAACGTCGAGGACCAAAACGATCCATTAAAACACCAACAGGCAACTGCATGGGGACGTATGCATAATAGTAGACTGCTGACAACAAACCAAAACCTGTTGCAGATAAGTTAAAATGATTACGTAACGAAGGCTCCATCACACTGGGTGAAATGCGCAATAAATACTCATATGCATAAAACAAAGCGCCTAAACCGCACATCAGCCAGGCAGTCAGAATGTATTTTTGATTATTTTTAATAGACAATTGAAACTCCTTAATCAATAGTTTAGCGACTTAACTTGGCAACACCACTATCGATTGCAGCTTTTGCTACAGCAGCAGGAACTCGCTCACGTAATCGAGGGTCAATGGGTTTTGGCAGAATATAATCCGCTCCAAACTCCCAATTTTTAACACCCGGATAGTTATCTTTGACCGCTTGAGTGACCGGTTCGTGCACGAGATGGCGAATCGCATCAACAGCCGCAATCTGCATTGCTTGATTGATACACGTCGCACGAACGTCTAAAGCGCCACGGAATAAATAAGGGAAACACAGTACGTTATTAACCTGATTAGGATAATCACTTCTGCCGGTTGCTATAATCAAATCCGTGCGCACTTGTAACGCCAAATCTGGGCTCACTTCAGGCTCGGGATTCGATAAGGCAAAAATAATCGGTTTAGGTGCCATTAACCGGAGTAAATCCGCATTAAGTAAATTCGCTTTGGCAACGCCAATAAACACATCCGCATCCACTAGCGAATCAGCTAATGTTCGACAATCAGTTGACCGTGCAAACTCCGCTTTATAAGCGTTTAAATCATCTCGTCCATGATGGATCACGCCTTGACTATCGAGCAACATCATATTGTCTTTATGAGCACCCAGTGCAACCAATAAGCGCATGGAAGCAATGCCTGCCGCACCCGCTCCAATACATACAATACGTGCTTCAGATAAGTGTTTGCCTTGAAGCTCTAATGCATTTAACAGTCCAGCTGCAACAACAATCGCGGTTCCATGCTGATCGTCGTGAAACACAGGGATATCAAGCAGTTCTTTCAGCGCCAATTCAATTTCAAAACACTCAGGGGCTTTAATGTCTTCTAGGTTGATGCCGCCAAACGTTGGCGCAATTCGTCTCGCTGTATCAATAAAAGCTTGTGTATCATTCGCATCGATTTCAATATCAAATACATTAATATCGGCAAATCGTTTGAATAAAACAGCCTTACCTTCCATAACTGGCTTACTGGCTAAGGGGCCTACATCGCCTAAACCCAGTACCGCTGTCCCGTTTGTCATGACGGCTATCAGATTACCTTTAGCTGTGTAGCGATAAACATCATCTGGCCTTTCAGCAATCGCCATCACGGGCTCAGCAACGCCCGGCGAATACGCCAAAGACAAATCATCTTGAGAATTAGTTGGTTTAGTTAGTGTCACTTCGAGCTTTCCAGGGACTGGAAATTCATGGTAGGACAGGGCTCTTTGTTTCAGATCATTTTCACTCACGATACGACTCTCTTAATCAAACAAACCAGCGAAAAATTACGTTAAAAATACATGTAGTGAACAGATTTTTTTAAAAAAAATGCGCAAGTGTATTGCGCATTTTTTCAAAAATGTCTGCCTTATGCATCCGGCTGTGTTGTGATACGGGACTTATAACGATCACGAAACTTCTGTACTCGACCACCGGTATCAACTAATTTTTGTTTACCCGTGTAGAAAGGGTGACAATTTGCGCATACTTCAATACTCAAATCCTTGCATAAGGTTGAA
>JAJZSG010000117.1 GCA_021849905.1 Pseudomonadota bacterium | reverse complement strand
GATAAAACGGCCACTTTTTTTGATTTTTTACCGGTTGAAAGCACTATTTTTTTAATTGAATCCACACAAGATGTCGCCGATAAATTTTGGTTGGAATTAAATACGCGCTATGAGCAACGCCAATATGATATCTCACGCCCTTTGCTTGAACCTAAAAGCTGTTTCTTGTCACCTACTGAATTCTTAACCTATATCAACGAATACAAACAATTGCATGTTTATCATCAACCCTGTGGTAAAAAAAATGCATTTAATTTTAACATAACTGAACCACCCAATTTACCAATTGAGCGCCAATCATCACATCCCTTAAAAAATCTATGTGATTTTATGACCGATGATTCAAGACGCTATTTACTCGTCGTTGAAAGTGCGGGACGACGTGAAGTGATGTTGGATTTATTAAAACAACATTTTGTACACCCTAAAATACAATCCTCATGGAAGCATTTTATTAATGACTCATCATCTATCAACATTACAACGGGCCCGCTGATTGAGGGTGCTGAACTTCCAGATAGCGCAATTTCTATTATCGTTGAATCGCAGATTTTTGGAGATCAATATACGCCACTTCGACGAAATAATAACCAAAAATCAGTTGATCCCGATCTCATTATTCGTGATTTGGCGGAGCTGCAAATTGGTGCACCCGTTGTGCACTTGCAATTTGGTGTAGGACGTTATCAAGGTTTACAACGATTTGAAAATGAAGGCGCTTTGAATGAGTTTTTAATATTAACTTATGCGGGTGATGATAAAATTTATGTGCCCGTGACCGCTTTAAATGCCATTAGCCGATATACTGGAGCGGATACCGACCATGCACCACTTCATCGATTAGGCAGTGATCAGTGGCAAAAAGAAAAAAAGAAGGCTGCTGAAAAAATTCATGATGTGGCCATTGAGTTACTCGATGTTTATGCAAAGCGCGAAGCAAACCCAGGCCATGTATATGAATTTGAGCCTACTGATTACCAACGATTTGCCAGCGGATTTCCCTTTGCTGAAACAACCGATCAGCTCCAGGCTATCAACCAAATCATCAAAGACATGCAATCACCCCGTCCCATGGATAGACTGATTTGTGGCGATGTTGGTTTTGGGAAAACGGAAGTTGCGATGCGAGCGGCATTTATCGCGGTTCAAAATAATAAACAAGTGTGCGTGTTGGTTCCGACCACACTCCTTGCAGGTCAGCATTTTGAGTCGTTTCGTGACCGATTTGCCGATTTTCCCATTCAAATTGAATTGTTATCCCGGTTTAGAAGTACTAAAGAATCCACTCAAGTCATCCAAAGCCTAAAAGATGGTCGAACGGATATCGTGATTGGTACACATAAACTGTTTCAAAAAGATATTGAATTTAAGAATTTGGGGCTATTAATTATCGATGAAGAACATCGATTTGGCGTTAAGCAGAAAGAGCATATTAAATCCTTACGAACACACATTGATATTTTATGCATGACGGCAACTCCTATACCACGGACGCTGAACATGGCCATGGCGGGTATTCGAGATATCTCATTAATTGCAACACCGCCTGCAAAACGGTTAGCCATAAAAACATTTTGGCAAGAACGGCATGATTCGACTTTACGAGAGGCCATTTTACGTGAAATTTTACGCGGTGGTCAGGTCTTTTTTCTTCATAATAACGTTCAAACTATCGAGCGCATTTGCCAAGACTTACAAGCACTAGTGCCTGAGGCCAAAATTAGCAGTGCACACGGCCAAATGCGTGAACGCGAACTTGAACGCATCATGTCTGATTTTTATCATCATCGATTTAATGTTTTGGTTTGCACAACCATTATCGAAACAGGAATAGACATCCCCACAGCTAATACCATTATAATCGACAGAGCAGATAAGTTTGGTCTAGCTCAACTTCATCAATTAAGAGGTCGCGTGGGACGTTCGCATCATCAAGCTTACGCCTATCTTTTAACGCCGAATCAAAAAGCGCTCACTCCCGATGCGGTCAAGCGTTTGGAAGCGCTTGTTTCTTTGGAAGAGCTAGGTTCCGGGTTTACGCTGGCAACACATGATCTTGAAATTCGAGGCGCTGGAGAACTCTTAGGCGAAGGACAAAGTGGTAATATTCACGCCATTGGTTTTAATTTATTTATGGAAATGCTTGATAAAGCGGTCAATGATTTAAAAGCCGGTAAAACACCCGAGTTATCTGCCCCCATGAATCAAGGGCCAGAAATTAACTTGCGAATGAGCGCGATTATTCCAGATGACTACATCAGTGATACCCATCTGCGGTTGATTATGTATAAACGGATTTCTAATGCAATAAATTCACAACAATTACGCGACTTACAAATCGAACTCATCGACCGCTTTGGTCTATTACCTCAGCCGGTTAAACAATTGTTTTTAATTACCGAATTAAAATTTTTGGCTATTCAATTGGGTATTAGCCGTATTAATGCCTCAGATCAAAATGGAAAAATTGAGTTTGGCACGCAGCCCAATATCAATCCAGGCGCACTCATTTCGCTTATTCAAGTTCATAGTAAACGTTATCAACTAGAGGGGCCTACTCGTTTGAAGTTTCTACTTAGCAGTTCAACTAACGAGGAGCGTATTCACGAGATTAACTCGTTATTGCGTCAAATTATGTAGTCGATTAACCACTTTTCATTACTTATGTGTTATACAGAGTTTTTTTTAAATGCTCAGTTGACAAGACGCTAAAATCGCTGCAAAATACGCATCTGTTTGCAAGACTTAGAAATTGCAAAAAATCATGGAAGATGACTTAGCATATTGGGGTGTCGCCAAGCGGTAAGGCACAGGGTTTTGATCCCTGCATACCTAGGTTCGAATCCTAGCACCCCAGCCACAAACCGACTCCCTCTTCTCTGTTATTCAACAAGTTCAAAAGGTTGTTTCTTATGTCAACAATGATGATTTTTACTGGAAATGCAAACCCAGAGCTGGCATTGAAAATTTCTTCACATTTACAACTACCTATTGGTCAAGCCAATGTTGGTACGTTTAGTGATGGCGAAACCATGGTTGAAATACTTGAAAATGTTAGAGGTAAAGACGTTTTTGTTATTCAATCAACATGCGCACCAGCAAACGATAATCTAATGGAACTACTGATTATGGCCGATGCGTTACGCCGCTCTTCTGCTGGACGTATTACTGCTGTCGTACCCTATTTCGGTTATGCAAGACAAGACCGTCGTGTTCGTTCTGCTCGCGTACCCATTACTGCTAAAGTTGTTGCGGACATGATGGCGTCCGTTGGTATTTGTCGTGTGCTAACAGCAGATCTTCATGCTGATCAAATTCAAGGCTTCTTTTATATGCCGGTCGATAACGTCTATTCTACACCGATTATGTTAGAAGACATAAGACAAAAAAAACTGGGTAACCTAATGATTGTGTCACCGGATGTCGGTGGTGTTGTTCGTGCAAGGGCCATGGCAAAGCGCTTGGATGATGCGGAATTATCTATTATTGATAAACGACGAAGTGGACCTAACAAATCCGAAGTCATGCACATTATCGGTGAGCCATCAGGCAAGCATTGTATTATTATTGATGATATCGTCGACACAGCAGGCACGATGTGTTCGGCTGCCAATGAGCTTAAAAAAAGCGGGGCTATAACCGTTCGTGCTTATATTACTCACCCTGTTTTGTCTGGTTCAGCCATTGATAACATTACAAATTCTGTTCTTGATGAGGTCGTGGTTACAGATACCATCCCCCTTTCGGAAGCAGCTTTAGTTTGTAAAAAAATAAGAGTGATAAGTCTTGCTGATATGCTGGCTCAAGCAATCAAACGTGTTAATGGTGAAGAGTCAGTGAGCTCAATGTTTGCAGAGTAACAAGTAAGCCATCCCGAGTGCATCCAGTGATGGCTATTTAAAAAATATTAATCGCGAGTACCAACATATTTATCATCAAAATAAAGGCGCAATTTTGTTCTCAATGTTCCTCTACTAATACCAAGCATAATAGCAGCACGAGATTGATTATATTTACAATGCTCCATGACAGCACGAAACAGTGGTGTTTCAATCTCTTCAAGAACAAATTGATATAAGTCAACAGGATCAGTTCCCTTCAGCTCGGAAAAATATTTTTGTACAGATTGAGTTACACTTACTGCTAGAGATGCCGTAGTTTCCGTAGCGTCATTACTGATTGTTGTCATTCTTTTTACCTCTTACTTTTAAAATCAATATTTTATAGAATTGGGCAATTCTTGACAAGCAAGAATTGCCCTCCAAACACAATTAATATTGCAGCATGGCTTGATTAAATGGTTTGCCATTAACTAAGAGTTGGCCGTCAGTTAATTCTAGCTCAACGACATAATCAGAATCATGATTGATCAACAATCCCGATTTAACAAGAGCCTCAATTTTTTCATCAGCTTGATTTGTTGCAAGTTGCTCAAGATCTTTTGGAGGCTCAACAGGAGCCGTTGCATCAGCTGGCGTCGTCTGCCCTGCAGATGCTTGTGCTTGAAGTGCCTGCTTTGCTGAGTCAGCAATTAAACGCTTAAGAACAGCAACTGATATTTCAAGCTTACCATGACCTTTTACTTTTTGGATCAGTTGAAATGGATTATCTAAGTTATTAGCGGGTAAAGAGACAAGCATGTTTCCTTTAACAACGCCATCCTGCATGCCAATGTTTAAACTAGATACTTCTAGTGTAGTACCCTTAGACAAAAGCTTGGGTAACTGAGGTATCAATGACATCAAAACTTGATGACGCTCAGCATCTGTACCTTGTTGCATGTTATTTGCTTGTTCATTAATTTTAGATAAAACGACAGCATCAATATTCTTCAAAGACATGTCAAATGAAACAGGCCCATAAAACTTGCCATCTGTTAATAGTTTATCGAGTTTAACGCTAAGCTGAGAATTAAATAACCCATCGACAACATCATTAGTCGAATGAATCGTCAATTCCTGAGCATCAAGCGTGACTTCTGTCCCCTCTTTAATAACAAGAGAAGAAATCAAAAGATCAGCTTCGCCCAAATACAAATTCATATTCGTTGTGTGTAAGTTGTAATTGCTTGTTACTTTTCCTAAAACAAGATTCATTTTGTCTTTTAAGAAATTCAAGCCATCAATCATTGCTCGACCGCCAACATGATTTCTATCGGAGGAAATACTGGATTGATTCGTCATGCCTAACCATTCAAACGTCGCATTACTCTGTTTTGAAACCAACTTAAATGCCGGCATCTCTAAACCAAGAGAACTTTTATTCAAGTAGTTTACAAACAAAGTCATATTTAATGACGGGGAAATGGACTCTGCTGTATAATTTTGTGTAAACTTTTCAGCATAAGTTTCAGGAAGTTTAACATGACTATGGGCATAACCAAGACCAAACAAAGGCTTGGAATCAACGACCATCACAGGCCCATGATAAATATCAATAGGAACCTGAATTTTAAAATCTTGCTCATTGAACGTTGTTGTTTGTCCGTCCTGATTGGTTACGGTTCTTGCTGGAATATGCAAGCTCATATCCAATAAAGCTTTTGAACGAAACCAACCTCGATGATATTGCTCTATATTAACAGCTAATCCGTTTGATGGACTAATCAGAGCTATATTTTTTTTGAGTGTACATTCAGTAATATATCCAGTAACAAAATAACTTCCAAGGATTAAAGCGACTAAAACAAGCACTAATCCCAA
>JAJZSG010000116.1 GCA_021849905.1 Pseudomonadota bacterium | reverse complement strand
AGCAAGCAATATCGCCCACGCCTGTCTTGCATTAGCTGACCGTCACGTAACATAGCACGTAATCGAAAGCCCAAAGCTTCTTGTTTACTCTCTTCTTCAACACCCAATTTGTTCGTTAACTGATTACGCGTCATCGGACGAGCAAAATCCTTTAACTGCTGCATAATCAGCTCACGACTGGGGATCGGATCGGCGTATTTTTCACTTTCTCTTTTATAAAACGGATCGTATATTTTTTTTTTGCTCACAGTTCACCACATAGTCTACTTAATACCATCAAGTGTATACCGATTATACTGCTCGGTGCTAGTTTTTAATTTGCATGATATGATCACAAGGTTTTGCCAAACTTTATCTCGCCAAAGAATACATCATGAAAAAAATTATCTGTTCATTACTATTAACCAGCGTGCTGATTGTTATCAGTTATTTTTATATTGATAAACAACTAGTCTGGTTTTTAAAAGCACATCACAGCCGTGATGTATTTATTTTAAAAGTATTCGCTGAATATATCGTCTGGATAATGGGCGCATTTGTCTTTATATTTTATGTATATTTTACATTATTGCTAATCAAAAAAACGGTACCCGTGTGCTCTGAAAAATTGTTCTTTACCTGTAACGCCGTTGTAATGACTGTTTTTATAAAAGACATTTTAAAAATGATATTCGGCCGCTATTGGTCGACAACGTTTATTTGCCACAACCCATCATTAATCAGCGACGGGGTTTATGGATTTAATTGGTTCAAAACAGGTTCCGCCTTTAGTTCTTTCCCCTCAGGACATACAGCACTTGTTTTTTCTTTCACGGCAAGTTTGTGGTTTTTTTTTCCCTCATTACGCAAGATTTGGGGAATATTGGCAAGTTTAGTCGTTATTGGTCAAATCGGCATGTATTACCACTTTGTGAGTGATGTTATTGTGGGTGCTGCTTTAGGTATTTTGATTGCTTTTTATAACTCTCGCTATTGGATCTTATTACGGAAAAAAGGCGCTCAATGTTAGGATGCGTTAAATCAGCGCTATCTTGTTAGATTTTGGCTCTGCCGCAATTGCCGTGGTATGTTCGGTTGTTGGGCCAAGGCCCAACCTACCAAACTGACGTAGGCTGGGTCTTGACCCAGTATTGATTATAAAACCACGATAATTCAGGTAGAATCAAAATTGTTCTAGTGGCAAGCTCTGCTGATACCTTCGCTTTTTAAGTTGACGACGTGTATTAATAATATTGACAACATCACCCCCAATATGCGCTTCACCTCGGGCTCTAGCGAGTTGGCTTTGTTTTTCGCGCTCCCTGTAACGTTGCTTTTGAGAATCAGTTTGCTTGTCAATACAATGATGGCAGCTGACACCCTCAACATAAGCGGAATGAAGTGTATCAGCCGGTGTGATGGGGAACCGGCAAGCATGACACTGCAAATAACGACCTTTTTCTAACGCATGATTCACCGTCACGCGCTCATCAAAAACGAAACACTCACCCTCCCAAAGCGACTCGGCCTCAGGCACCTCTTCTAGATATTTAAGGATACCGCCTTCCAGATGATATACTTCATCAAAGCCTAATTCTTTCAAGTAAGCCGTTGATTTCTCACAACGTATCCCACCCGTACAAAACATAGCAACTTTCTTGGTTTTAGCTTGCTCCAAGTGCGCGCTTACATACGCAGGGAACTCTCTAAAGGTGCTGGTTTCAGGATTAATAGCACCTTTAAAAGTACCAATTTGCACTTCATAATCGTTTCGAGTGTCGATTAAGGTCACGTCGTCTTGTGAAATCAATTCATTCCAATCGCAAGGTTTGACATACGTACCGACTATTTTTTGAGGATCAATACCAGGCACCCCCATGGTAACAATTTCTTTTTTTAATTTGACCTTGGCTCGATTAAAGGGCAAAACATCATGATAAGATTCTTTGTGCGCAATATTATCCAAACCCGGTTGCTGAAAAAACCACGTATAAAGCGCATCTATAGCCTGACCCGTACCCGAAACAGTGCCATTAATGCCTTCTTCAGCCAATAGTATCGTGCCGCGAATGCCATTATTTTGCATCAGTTGCAACAAGGGTGCTTTTAATGATTCAAAGTTTTCTAGTTTCACAAATTTATAAAGTGCTGATACGACGAATGAGCTCATGATTTTAGTTCACCACAAAAAATTAACTCATTATGTGTTATTTTTATAAAAAATTCAATTCAAGACACAATATCGCAGCGATTCCCGTTTAAGTTATATGCCAGCTGAGTTATGCCCTGATAGGACTGAATTTACTGTAGAGTTAAATTGGACGATTTGTGTTGTTCTTTGTATCTTTTGAGGAAGTCTCTTGCTTTTGACTTTGCGAATTAAGTTTCATAGTGTTCATCAGATCCCGATAAATCTGACTGCTGCTCCGGATTCCGCACCTGATTTTAAGAATAAACTCCCCAGTACCGTTCGCCTAAACAGACCAAATCGATTAACGATTGCAGTGAATTTCGATTGTAACTGTCTGTACGGGGCAAAATATCTCGATTGATTTATACCAGCTCCTCTATTTCATTGTTATTAGGTATCTCCCCAGCACGTCATCCTGAAAGCGGCGTAGCCGCTTGAAGGATCTCCTGAATGTGGCACAATCTTTTTATGACTCAGCATAAGGATTGATACAGATCATCCCATTTTGGATTTAAAGTATTAATCAAAGCATCCTTTCTTTTTCGAGTCCATCCTTTGAGTTGTTTCTCGCGTCGAATCGCATCAACGATATTTGTACACGCTTCATAATAAACCAAGCGGTCAACATTATATTTTGAGGTGAAGCCCTTAACCAGCTTGGCTTTATGCTGGTAGATTCGGCGTATCAAATCAGTAGTGACGCCCGTGTATAAAACGTTGTTGTGCTTATTGGTTAAAAGATAAACGTATGATTCTGTGTACATAATCGCTTCCTTGCTGATTTGGATAAAACTAGCATCCTGCAGTAAGCATTATATCACCAGAAAAAATAGATTGAATGGCCTTCAGTATATTCAATCTTTGTTTTCGTGTGGTGTTAATAAACCCGCGTATGCGAGCAAATTGATTAGCACCATGCGTGGAGCAAAAACCGCCAGATATCTTCTGTTTACATTTCATCATGCGTAAGTTCCGTTCAGCCTCATTATTTGTAAATGGAACCTCTGGCGCATGCAGAAAACGTAAAACATCTTCACGATAGTTGGATAGCCGTATTAGAAGGTTATGCCCTGGGCGATTAGCAATGCGACCTCGCCTTTTTTTAATTGCAGGTAATAAGTTTGCTTTATGGTAGTCAAAGCCTTCTTGTAGAATCCGTTCGTACAATTTGAGTAAGCGTTCATATCGCTCAGATGGTAATACCTCGCCGCCATAATAATGGCGGCAACGCAACATGATACGCAGTAATCGATACATTTTTCTGGCCCACGTCTCTCTGTCATGCTCGATGAGCGCTTTCAGCTCTCGTAAATGATGTTGATTGCATAAAGCGGGCTTCACATCGGGGAGTTGATAATAAGGTCGCCAATGGTCATGAACAACAATACCTTCCAGTCCATCAATCAACGATTTGCGTTTCGGGGAAACATGACTTTTGGCAATCTGGGCATGAGGTAATTTTATACTTTTTGATAATGTCAGGGATTTCGACTTGTTTTAACGTCTCACCTTTATGGCCTGGCTGGCCGCCACTTTTATGTTTACCTTTTTCGCGCAATGAGATCGTCCGCGCTGGTTTCTTTAAACCATCGCTTGACGGTGGCGTTGAGCTATTGCTGCTATTTTTACTTAAGCGTCTTTCTAATTCCACAATCCTTGTGGCTTGTTGTTTAACGATTTCTTCTAATTCAGCAATTTTGGCTAAAAGCGTTGATATGATTTCTTCGTAGTCTCGCATACGTGTATTTGATCATAACCAAATAATTTTGCAAGACTTTTTAAAAAATTGAATGCGGTGCCACATTCAGGAGATCCTTCAAGCGGCTACGCCGCTTTCAGGATGACGTGCTGGGGAGATACGTTATTAGAGCCATTTACGTTTTGCCTTGCCAGAATGTGAAGTAGTGTAGCCTGTCTGTAGCCTCCAGACCGAACAGTAATATCAGCACCGTCTCGTGCCAAGGCCATGGCTGATTCTTTGAAATGAGGTGAATTGGTTTCGTTTGTGATTAATTGCTTCAATCGTTATGTTGGCATAGGCATTACAATCATATCGAAAAAATCCAAGTGCCTAATATTAGCACCAATTTTTCTGGTGAAGCAAATTAAGATTCATTTTTGATGATTTTTATACAAGACATGCGTAACATTTTTCAGATAAATGTCATCCAAAATGGATGTTACATAATAGACTAATGCTATAGAATTCAGGGCGTGTTTTAAATGAACTAAACTGACCATTCGTTGTGTTTGAATGCAGTCCTGAGAAATAGCGAATATCTAAACTAAGCGCATTCAAATCGTTTAAATAATAACTAAGGCCAACGATCGCTTGTCCAGCAGCATTGTTTTTAGAATCACTAATATTTGATCCAGGAAAACTGGAACCGTTAATTAAAAAATTAATATTATTTTCCGTAGAAGCATAACCTAAACCTACCCCTAAATAAGGAACCCAATTTTGCGTATAATCGGGGATATAAAAATCGTACAGTCCATTTAGCATCATGGCATATACATTGGTATACCCTTGGAAGGTAAACGGATTATTGATTAATTGTAGGGCCCTTAACGTATCATTGTTATTGGCATTATTGCTGCTTGCATTTGGGATATTGACTCGTCCCAACGATAAATGACTGTATGGGTTGTTGTTATAAAAAAATTCGCCCTCGAGTCGTATTTTATCTAGTCTAAACCCAAGTTGTCCGCCTACATTGCCAAGAATACTATGCGTCAAAATACCTTGGCCTACATACTCTCGACCTAATTTATCTCGAATGGGTGTGACTAGATTAAAATCGATATCTGGCGCTTTACTGCCACCCACAATAAAACCAGCATACCAGCCCGAAGCCGGGTTGATTGCATAAGCCAGATTATGACCTATCAGAAACAACAATAAACTTTGCTTTAATACCCTCATAACCGCCATCTCCCAAGCGTTTCTAATTTTAACTAGCTCACCGTAAAGACGGGTAAAAAGCTTTTAACATTACCCTGGTAAATTCCCGTGATAATTGATAGTAAATGAAGCGTTTCTTTCGATGAAAAATCATCGTCAGAAACAAAAAACCATGAGCCTTTATAAGACACAGACACAAAGGCATTCATTGGTTTTGATCGTGATGTTTTAACTCGAATCATTCCGTTGGTAATGACATGCCAATCAAAAGGTTTTCCATCCGGATATTGGGTCATACGAACTATTTTACTCGACACATCATGCTCAGGAACATCAACGCCTTTTGATAAATAATTAAGTAGCCCCATAACAGTCCGTGTTTCGACAAAGATTTGATTGTTTTCTTTAGGCGCTGAGCTAACAAACCATAATCGGGGTGAGTTTGCCGTGACATGGAAAGGTCGTAATATTGAACGTTGATTAACAGTGAGCTTGTTGTAATTGTTGATCGTGAGTTTAATTGCAAATTTTGTATCCTGTCACAATCGCCGGGTAAGTGCCTGTCACGCAGCTCGGACTAATCCGAGCTGCGCGCGTAAGCAAGCGGAATTATTTCGATATTGGATTGCTAAGGTGGCTATGTGGCGATTGGAATCT
>JAJZSG010000115.1 GCA_021849905.1 Pseudomonadota bacterium | reverse complement strand
GGTGGGAAAGATAGGTTATTGGGCATTAGCAAACGAGGTGATGGGTATCTTCGAACCTTGCTGATTCACGGTGCTCGAGCGGTTTTAATGCGAGCAGATAAAAAATCAGATTATAAAAGTCGTTGGGTCACTGATTTAAAAGAAAGACGGGGCGCAAATCGAGCTTGTGTTGCTTTGGCCAATAAAAACGCAAGAACCGTTTTAGCTTTGCTTCAAAAAAATGAAAATTATAAACAAGCGGCTTAATAAAACTAGTTTAACGGTTAACTGAAAAAAGAGTTATCAGAATTTGCGAAGGATAAACCCATGTGATGACAACGAACAGATAAGATCGGCTCTGCAAAAACCTGTAATGTAACCAGGCCATCAAAGGCCGATGGGGTGATGAGGAGGCAGAGCGCAAATTTCATCAGGGCACGAGTCAACTACACATTTGATTCATTAAGATGCCGGATATATGAACGCAATCTTTATCTTAAGTTGTTAAACAAAAGAAAACCCTTCACAAATAGGATGAGTCCATATAAGTTATAAATAAAGTCAATATACCTCTCACCGTTTAAATAAAGCAAGTCTGGATGGCGAATGATGTTATTAATGAACAAGGATGACCAATGGCTGTATTTGAAAACAAAAATTGAATATTCATTCCGGCTATTTAACTGTTCCACTCCCTGACGAGGTTGCTGTAACTTTCAAATCAAATTTAATTTGATATGTAATAAAGCATATCCAAATTCCAGGATATATGCGTTTTTAAATGGACATAAAAAATGTTAATCGAACGCCCTGTTTTAAAGTTAGGAAATAAACTTAATGATGAGTTAGCGGTATCTATCGGTAATAAGTCGCTAGAGCAGCATTTACTTATGGCTGATATTCGTCAACCCTTTTGCATAGAAAGAATTGCTTTCAAAGCAAGATTGGACGATTTTTGAAGAGCATCACCCGACCAAAGGTACGCGTGCTTATCAACCAAACGTTATGGTAGGCCTGATTTTGTATGGCCTGATGCAAGGTATTTTATCCTTACGTGATTTGGCTCGAATGGCTCGGGTCGATTTAGGGTGCATCTATATCACAGAAGGTGTTTTTCCAGATAATTCAAGTATTTGCCGATTCATCAATCGCCATAAAGACACATTAACTGACGCATTTTTTACTAACTTAACCCGATCGATTCTGAAGATAACACGCTCTGGTGTTCGGTCATTAGCGGGTGACTGAACCATCATTGAAGCGGCTGCATCGAGGTACAACTTAATGAAGCAAGAGGTCGTTGAAGAATTGTTGCTCGATGGTGGCTATGAGTCCATACAGGTTCTCGAAGAATCGATTAAGAGAAATATCAGTGTGTTATGTGCGGCAGGAAAAAAGGGTAAAAAAAAAGCAAAACAACCGTAGATGATAAGATTAAAAAAAGTGATTTCGAGTATGATGAACTGACAGATAGTTATATCTGTCCCCACGGTCAACGCTTAACGCCATTAAGTCGAGGAAAGGCTTCGGCAACAGCCCCCGCATATCAAACCTATTCGACTGGCTCCTGCCATAGTTGCTCACTAAAAGAGAGATGTACCTCAAGCAAAAATGGGCGGCAATTAAAGCGTTATGACGGTGATGAATTAAAAGACGCGCTCACTCGTGTCATGGCGCATCCTCAAGCGCAAAGACGGTTAAGACAGCGAAAGGCTATGGTGGAACCGGTATTTATCCACCTTAGACTTCGACAAAACGTTAACCGTTTTAAACGTAAAGGACTTGCGGGAGTACGCGTTGAATTTTCACTACAAATCATGGCGTACAATATAAGTCGAGCAATAGCCCGACAGTTATTCGTTCTTTTTTGCCCAAATATTGCTCGGCCAAGTGTTTTTTAAACGAGGCTACTTCAAAAATAAAGTTTAAAGCGTATTTCTATGTAATTGTTAAGTTAAGCACACTACGTTAATTAGAAGGCAAATAGATTGTTACAGCAACCTCGTTAGGGAGTGGAAAAGTTATTCACGACATATTGCAACCGTAAAGTCATATGCCTCTCATCCTTTAAACAATGTATGCTTGGATAGCGTACGTTGTTAACGAACAAGGATGACCAATCGCTGTTTTTGAAAACAAAAATCGAACATTCATGACGACTATTTAACTTTTCCACTCTAACGGTCGTGGCTCGGATTTTCTACGCAAAGCTTGCTCATTGGAGTCTAAGCCTTACGCAAGTCTTGTGTTCTTCAATACGACACTCCATCGGATGATCAAAAATCATACTAACAGCGATTAAATAAGATGATTGATCGAAAGGACAAAAATCAATTAATTCACCCAGCTCCTTATGATTGTCAGGACTAAACAATCGTTGACCTGACTTTAAGGGTTCTGTTGTTGAAATCATAAATAATTTCATTTCATGCTTAAGCTTTGCTCGATAATGTGTGCGCGCGATGATTTCCTGTCCTTTGTAACACCCCTTATCAAAACTTAAATAACCCGATAAATGCAGCCCGACACGATGAGGTAGAAATAAACCTCGAGATTCAGGATAAATTTCAATATGATGTTGGCGAAGTCTTAACGCATGCCAGGACAATGAGCCACGCATCTGTTCTTCCTTGATGAAATGAGAACACACATCGTCAACATGGGATTTAGAAATAATAAATATGTAAAAGCCTAATCCCAGATGATAAGCGCAGTAGGTATCCGTTGAAATGACAGAATAGCGCTCATGGGTAAGATGCGCATTAAAGGGGACAATATTATCGCTATTTTGAAGGTACAGACCAAAAATTTGATAATCTTGCGCCTGATTAAGTTTTACCTTTGAAAATACTGCTGTTTTATTAAGCGTATTTTGTGTTTTCAAGAGTAGGTCGCAGGGCAGAATCAGGTGGAGTCCATGCCAGTCAATGACGTCTAAAAGTGCTAATAGTCGCCCTTTTAAATTACACAGCGCCCCAGAACGCATCTGACTTGAGGTGACTTTTTTTAGATCACAACTGAGTTGCCCTTGTAAAAAATCTTGACTTGCAGCACCAGTAAGATCTAAACAACCTAACCAGGATAAGTCGAATAAATAATTTTTGTGTGGTTTTAAATCAAGCTCATCGTCAATAGGTAAAAACGCGGTATAAGAGCGGTTATTAACGAGTCTAGTGTGATGAGGCATTGGTAATCTCATTTATAAATAAGGTAGTATACCAACAAGTTTTACATTCAGGATAAAAACCTTATGATGACAGCCCAAAAAAAAGCAAAATTAATCTGGAATTGTCGGCGAGGCATGCTTGAGCTAGATCTTATTTTTCAGCGGTTTCTTACTCAGGATTTGGATAAACTAACGGATTCACAAATTGAGTCTCTTGAGGAGCTGTTATCCGCGCAAGACCCTGATTTATATGCCTGGTTCATGGGCTATGAAGCACCACCTAATCAAGCACTGGGAGATATGATTGCTTTTATCCAACTTCACGATAACGCTCGGTAAATCAAATGATTTTTTGCGAGCTGCTTTTTTAATTCATATTTTTGCAGCCATTGTTTTACTAAAATCCAGTTTCCCCATTATTCTTATTATTGCGATGATAACAGCACTGGCTTTTGTGATGGTTCAAATCATAAAAAAGCCTCTTCCTGTGACCAACTATACGCATCTTGATTACCGTGTTAATCACTGGTTATTGCATCAAACTAAGGGTCAAATTATTCAGTACGACAGGGCTTATATTTGCTTTGATGGTGGATTATTTAAATTGCTTGCCCTAAGTAATAAAAATACTGAAAAAAAATTGCTGATATTTAACGATCAACTGACACCATTTCAGTTGCGTGCTCTGCATATTATTGGAAAAATAAGTTCGAAAAAAAAATCAAGTGATGACTAATCCTGTGCTAAAATCTCCAAACGATTACCCTCGTTCGAGTTTTCATGTTGGAAAGTGACCGATTAATTAGCATGCAAGCTGCACCGTCTGAAGAGGCAATGGATAGAGCCATTCGTCCTTTAAGTCTTGAAGAATACATTGGTCAAGATGAAGTGCGCTCACAAATGCGACTTTTTATCGACGCAGCGGTTAAACGACAAGAACCCTTGGATCACGTGCTTGTTTTTGGCCCTCCGGGTTTGGGTAAAACAACGCTTGCTAATATTATTGCCCATGAAATGGGCGTTAATTTGCGTCAAACATCAGGGCCGGTGCTCGAGCGGGCAGGGGATATTGCTGCTATTTTGACTAATTTACAAAAAAATGATGTATTATTCATCGATGAAATTCATCGTTTAAGCCCTGTTATTGAAGAAATTTTATATCCTGCAATGGAAGATTATAAGTTGGATATCATGATAGGCGAGGGCCCAGCTGCACGGTCTATCAAATTGGAACTTCCCCCGTTTACGCTTATAGGGGCTACAACACGAGCCGGTTCGTTGACTTCACCACTTCGTGATCGATTTGGTATTGTCCAACGTTTGGAATTTTACTCTGTTGATGCATTAACGCATATCGTGACGCGATCAGCTAACTTGCTTAAGGTTCCGGTTGAGCCACTTGGCGCTGCTGAGATTGCCTTGCGATCACGGGGAACGCCTAGAATTGCAAATCGTTTATTACGTCGTGTTCGCGATTATGCTGAAGTTCGTGCAGACGGGGTGATTACCCATGAAATCGCACAACTTGCTTTAAACATGTTAAATGTGGATCATCACGGATTTGACATCATGGATAGAAAGCTACTTTTGGCGGTTATCGAACGTTTTGCAGGGGGACCTGTTGGTCTTGATAGTGTTGCGGCAGCCATTGGTGAAGAAAAAGGGACCATTGAAGACGTTTTGGAGCCTTTTTTAATTCAGCAGGGATTTTTAATGCGAACATCAAGAGGGCGTATTGCAACCCCATTGGCTTACGAGCATTTTGGTATGAGCGTGGTTGATAGGGTTTGAACGCTATGGTTTTATAGTTCTGGGCAAATGACTTGGGGTTTTTTATATGCGGTTCTGTTTGAGCGTAGCGAGTTTAGCGCATTTAAAACGACCCAAGTCATTTGCTCAAAGCTATCATTTAAATTTTAAAAAAAGAGGATTGAATGATGGGTAATCATGCTGGTGTGCTCGGTTATTTTTTACAGGCAGGGTTTGTTGTAAAATCAGTCATGATGTTGTTGCTTGTGGCATCCGTTACATCATGGACGCTCATTTTTCAACGCGCTTGGTATTTTAAACAAAAAAA
Organism: Pseudomonadota bacterium; assembly: GCA_021849905.1. Taxonomy (GTDB): domain Bacteria; phylum Pseudomonadota; class Gammaproteobacteria; order Legionellales; family Legionellaceae; genus DDPF01. The sequence goes on along the minus strand of JAJZSG010000115.1, from coordinate 528 downwards.
ACAACAATACGATGTGTTTAGTCAACGCTTTTGGGGTGCGACTGATTTAAGTAAGCTTTTTGCAGATGTTGATACGCATGTTCAGGATAGACACGGTCTTGCCGCAATTTTCCACGCAGGATTTAAGGAGTTTTTGCGATTAAGCCGACAAGGACATGTGTTGATAGAGCCTATTCAGCGAGTGATGCAAATCACGCATGCGAAAGAAGCGGAGCGTTTAGAACAGCATTTGCCATTGTTTGCATCTGTTGGATCATTGGCTCCTTACGTTGGGTTGTTCGGTACTGTATGGGGTATTATGACCTCATTTCAAGCATTAGGTCAGGCGCAACAGGCTACTATTGCTATGGTGGCACCCGGTATTTCTGAAGCATTAGTTGCCACGGCTTTGGGATTATTTACGGCTATTCCGGCTGTTGTCGCCTTCAATCGATACAGTACACATGCTAATACATTGCTTAACCGCTATGACTTATTTCAAGATGAGCTGATCGCACTTATAGAAGAACAGTCTGAATGGCCAGCTAA
>JAJZSG010000114.1 GCA_021849905.1 Pseudomonadota bacterium | reverse complement strand
ATTAAACCGCTACGAGGGAATATTCATACCCGCTTAAGCAAAATGCAAACAGACGGACTCGACGCCATTGTGCTTGCCGTTGCCGGTTTAGAACGGATGAATATGCAAGATATCATCACAGAAACACTAAATGCTGATGTCATGTTACCGGCCTGCGGACAAGGTGCATTGGGTATTGAATGCCGAAGCGAGGACGAACAGGTTCATCGCATTATCGCCCCATTACACGATAAACTATCGTCTACATGTGTTCAAAGCGAGCGTCTTGTAAACGCCCAATTAGGCGGGAATTGTCATGTACCACTGGCAGTATATTGCTCACCATTACCCAATGGCCAATTGCAGATTCGTGCCAAAGTGGCAAGTCTCGATGGCGTCACCATCATCGAGGATAGCCAACAAGCCTATCCTGAAGACGCCCTAATCATGGCAGAAAAATGCGCAATATCCCTATTGGCAAAAGGAGCAGCAACGCTGCTTGCATTATGATAAATCCACTCCAAGGATTACGCGTTTTAAACACACGCCCTCTCTCACAAGCCGATAAATTAAATCATGCCATTCAAAATGCAGGGGGAATCCCCCTATCGCTCCCCGGGCTCACGATTGAAGCAACTAAAACCGATTGGCTAGACCAAATGCCGGATTTAAAAACCATCCGTCAGGCTATCTTTGTCAGTACTAATGCCGTCCATTATTTTTTTAACGCATTTAAAGAAGCCAATATCCTATGGCCCGATACTATACGCGTTACCGCGGTGGGTATGGCAACATCAGCTGCTTTATTAAACCATGGCGTACATGCGCATCATATTCCACAGATTGCCTCAAGTGAACATTTACTTAAATCTGCTTCACTACAAAACATAAACAATCAAACGATACTTCTTATTAAAGGGGATGGGGGTCGCACACTGATTAGTGAAGAAGTACAAGCACGAGGAGCCAAATTAACGTCTTTGATTGTTTATCGTAAAATAATGCCTAAAATTAAACAAGAATATATCGATTCATTGTGGCGAGATGATGCCGTGGATATTATACTATTTACAAGTCAACAAGCCATGCAAAATATATTTCATTTATTTGGAGAAAAAAGACAGGCTTGGCTTCAAAGCAAGTCTTGTCTCGTCATCAGTAATAGGCTGGCAGAAATCGCCTCGCTATTTGGAATTCGAACGATCATCACCTGTCAGTATGATGACATACTAGATGCTCTCGTTCGCTATAAAAAAGGACATCGACATGACAACACATCAAAACACAACGACTGACTCAGCTGAAACAGCAAGCACGAAATCTCGCAAAAACCATAAAAAAAACAGTTTGTTATTCATATTTGCTTTACTAGTTATCGTAACCATTGTATATAACCTGTACTCGAATCACCAACTCGCACATCAAGTAAACCAGTTAATCACCAATAGTGATTTACTTAAACAACAACAAAACACCGCGACTGCCAAGCTTGATTCGATGGGAGAGGAATTTAACACTGAGCAACAAGCGCTAAAAAACAAACTGCTCGTCTTAAACAACAAACTATTATCAAGTGAACAGGAACGCACCTATCAAAATAAAGACTGGTTGCTTCTTAAAGCGCGTTACTATCTTGAATTAGCAGAAATCAACGCGCACTGGAGCCATGATTTACAAACCAGCCTGGCTCTCTTAAATCAAGCCGATAAGCTGCTGATGACCATTCACGAACCTCAATTATTCGATATACGCCAGGCAATAGCCAAAGAACAAACTGAAATTCAAGCCATTCAAACCGTCGATATTACAGGATTACTGGCCGAATTAGACGCAGCAACTGAGTCGATTGCGCATTTAACCGCTAAAAATCCGTTTACCTTGTCAAAAAAGACCCCATCAAAAAATAATGGTCATCAACAGGCGTCAACTTGGCGCGAACACTTGGAAAATAGCCTGAATCTACTTAAAAAATTAGTGATCATTCAACATCATAATACAGCCATTGAACCCTTGATGACCTCTGAATACCTATCTTTAGTTCACGAGAGCCTTGTTTTAAATTTCCAGGAAGCACAGTGGGCCGTGATACAACAAAATGAAGCGGTATATCAACTGTGTCTTAAGCAAGCCATCAATACCATCAAGCGGATTTTTGATTTAAATTCAGCAAATACACTCGTGTTACTCGAAAAATTACAAAAATTGCAAAAAATTACATTTAATTCATCAAAACCCACCCCAGGACAATCGCTGATATTACTCAATCAACTCATTGAGTCAAAAAAAGTCTTGGAAACGAAGGATAACGTGCCTGTTTCCGGAGAGAACCCATGATTATTCGTGCTTTGCAAATGTTTGTCGTTTTAATCATTTCAGTGTGGTTAGGTGTACTCTTGTATCGAGATCCTGGCTATGTTGTTGTTGCGTTTAATCATTGGACTATTGAAACAACACTCGGTATAGCACTCCCTGGTTTGATTCTTCTCTTTTTAATCATGCATACACTCATGCAATGTTTCAATTGGATTGTTAATATTCCTCAAAGATGGAAAAACTGGCGTTTTAAAAAACGGGCTCAGCGCGCCCAAATGAAAACCAGACAAGGATTAATCGAGTTTAGTGAAGGTCACTGGATGCAGGCTAAAAATGACTTGATTAATTCGCTTGATGCCACCGAAACCCCGTTAATTAACTATTTAACCGCGGCTCGCGCTGCACAAGAAATGGGTGATAGTCAGTTACGTGATGATTATCTACGTGAAGCGCAACAATCCATGCCTGAGGCCAAAATAGCCGTTGAACTAACCCAAGCTCAACTACAATTAGCGAACCGTCAATGGGAGCAAGCATTAGCCACACTAAGACATTTACAAGACTTAGCCCCTCAACACCCCTATGTTTTAAAACTGTTAATGCATCTTTACGAAGAAGTTAAGGATTGGCCGCAGTTGATAACGCTTTTACCGACGTTAAAACGCTATCAGGTTATATCAGAGCCTGCATTTAGCACATTACAAAAAAATACATACTGGCAAGCACTCTCAGATTTAATTAAACAAAATCAAATCGAGGCAACTCAGCACTTCATTGAGCGCTTACCAAAATCATTAACCAACGATAGTGATATCGTTGCTGAGTATGCCCATTATTTAATTCTAAATCATAATGATCATAAGGCCGAAGCAATATTGCGTCGCTGCTTAAAAAAACAATTTAATGAAAAATTAATAAGTTTATATGGCCAGATTAAAAGTGAATCGGTTCGTTTGGATTTTGTTGAGTCGCTAATGAAGTCACACTCAAACTCAGCAGCGTTGCTGTTATGTTTAGGCCGCGTCAGTAAAACAAATCAATTATGGGGTAAAGCCAAAAATTATCTGGAACAAAGCATTAAACAGCACCCAACCCAAGATGCATTTTCTGAGCTGGGAAAACTTCTTGAAGATTTAGGCGATCACAACGGTGCCTTTAATGCTTACAAGCAAGGGCTGTTGTTAACAACATGTCTATAATCGTTTGCGTCGCATTTCTTATATTAAGCGCCTGAATTTTTTGCACAATCGCGTCATATTGATCGTTTGTTTGATTGATAGCATGCATTAATGTTTGCGGCGTTAACTGCTCTTCATCGATAACCGAGCTAATGCCAAGCTTGGAAAAGTAACGCGCATTTTGAATTTGATCACCACGACTTGATTTTAAAGGCAATGGAATCAGTACATGCGGTTTCTCTAATACTAATATCTCATACAATGCATTGGCACCTGCTCTCGAAATCACCATATCACTGGCAGCAAATAAATCAGCAAGTTCAGCATTTGCATACTCAAATTGACAGTAGCCCACTTTATCGATAAGGGTCGGCTCGACTTTGCCTTTTCCGCACAGATGAATCACCTGAAAATGTTGGCCTAACTCATCTAACGATTGCCTAACCGCATCGTTAATAACGCTTGATCCCTGACTACCACCCATGACTAATAAACAGGGTTTTTCTGTATTAAAACCACATAATGCTAAACCACGTGGCTTTTCACCTTTCAATAATTCATGGCGAATGGGAGTACCCGTAACTACAACTTTATTTTGTTGTTTAAAATGTCGCTTTGCGGCGTCAAAAGTCACGCAAATCTTATCAACAAAAGGAAAGCTCAAACGATTAGCAAGACCGGGTGTCATATCCGATTCGTGGGCAATAACCGAAATACGGTTTAACCATGCACCAATCACCACAGGCAACGCAACAAAACCACCTTTTGAAAAAACAACATGAGGCTTAATACGACGTAACAGCCAGTATGACTGTAAAATGCCAATGAGCATATTGAATGGATCGTAAAAATTTTGCCAACTAAAATACCGCCTTAATTTTCCACAACGAATCGCATGATAGGGAATATTAATCGCCTGAATCATAACTTTTTCTACACCTTGATAAGAGCCCACATACTGAATCTCCCAATCATCAGCTGACATGGATTCGATTAATGCGATATTCGGTGTGACATGTCCTGCGGTTCCACCGCCGGTAAATACGATTTTTCGTTTCATCATGAGTGCTCATTTATGGCTGTAAAAGTAAACTCAAATCTATCGCCTGTATTGACTTGGTAATCGACCCAACCGATATATAATCAACACCCGTTGCAGCGATTTGGGCTATCGTTGATAAATCAACACCACCTGATGCTTCTAATTCACAACGCTGCTGGTTAATCGAAACCGCATCGCTCAACATATCAAGACTAAAATTATCCAGTAAAATCCTGTCAGGCTTTGCATCCAGCGCTTGTCGTAATTCATCTAATGATTCAACTTCAATTTCAATCAGTATATCTCGATGCGCGTGTCTTGCTAACTCAACCGCCAATCGAACCGAGCCACAAGCATTAATATGATTTTCTTTAATTAAAAAAGCATCATAAAGACCTAATCGATGGTTTGTTGCACCCGCACAAGCAACGGCATATTTTTGTGCGCGTCGTAAACCAGGCAAGGTTTTGCGGGTATCTAACAAACGCGTTTTAAATCCGTTTAAGGCTTGTAAATAATAATGCGTTTGAGTTGCTGTTGCCGATAATGTTTGCATAAAATTTAATGCTGTACGCTCAGCCGTTAAGATAGGACGCACCAAACCGTGAATATGGCACAGCGTTTGAGGATGATTAAGCCAATCCCCCTCCTTGACTAACCAATTGATTTTGATGGTTTCGTCAAGTTGTGAAAACGCACACTCAACCCATGACTGTCCACAAACCAACATCGGCTCTCGTGACAAAATCAAGGCATCGACTATTTTATCGTCTGGCAATAACATAGCCGTGACATCACCACTCCCCACGTCTTCATCCAGAGCACGTCGAACATCAGCCAGAATTTGATCTTTAGATATCATTTTTTTTACCTTGACGCGTTGCATATCGCTTTTTTAACCAGGGCGGTGCGACTAATGTGGTGACAATAACCATGAGTATAATGGATGAAAACAACTCATCTGTAATCACCCCAATACTTCGACCAATGGATGCAAATACTAAACCAACTTCTCCTCTTGGCAACATACCAATGCCAATAAGAAAACGGTCGTCACGAGGATTTGCACCCAAGCCACTTAATAGTTTTCCAATAATAGCAGCAATAATCAAACCCAGGGATATGAATAACACATGCCAATTAAAAAATGTTTCGATCTTAACTTGAATACCAATTAACATAAAAAATAAAGGTGCAAGAATAGCCTCTAAGGGTGCGACCAATGCCTGTATGCTTAATGCCTTCTTATCTGCGCGCTCACGTGCATCAAA
>JAJZSG010000009.1 GCA_021849905.1 Pseudomonadota bacterium | reverse complement strand
AAACCGTGTCAATAGGGATTTTTAAATATTTTGTGTTTTTTTTAAAAATTCCGCTTGCTTACGCGCGCGGCTCGGGTTAGTCCGAGCTCCCTGACAGGCACTTACCCGGCGATTGTGACAGGATACCTCGTTATGATTTTGTAAATGACGAGTAAAGCGAATGATTTGTTTCATCAGTTAATCTCCTTAACCGAAATAGGTTGCATAAACGAAGCCAGACTGAGTGTTTGATGCATGCGATATTGATAAACGCTGTAAAATGCAATGATGTTTTTTAAATAATTTCGTGTTTCACGCCATGGCAGTGTTTCTATCCAAATATCGATTTCATGAGGGGTATGATTTTTTAGCCAATAGTTGGTTTGCTTAGGGCCTGCGTTATAGGCTGCCATCATGAGGACTGGGTGTTGATGAAATTGTTTGGCCAGTTGTTGAAGATAGGCTGTACCAATGTGAATATTGGTTTGTGGAGAGAATAACTGCACCTTATTTTTATAATCAATATGGGCCTGTTTTGCAATCTGTTCAGCTGTTCGTGGTAAAACCTGCATTAAACCATTCGCACCCGCAGGAGAAGCAATATTGTCTTGAAAAGAACTTTCTTGACGAATCACCGCATAAATGAGCTCTTCAGGGATATGATAATTTTTTGAATCTTTTTTTACCGTTTCACGATGCGCGAGTGGAAATCTAAGTGCCAGCTGATTGTTTAAATCATCCGTGTTGCTGATATAAATTGATTTGCCGTACCAGTGTAAATCGTTGGCTAACCAGAAGGCTAATGCACTTTTGTCTTTTTTAGGCATTTCGCTAACTAAATCGTTTAATAGTCTTGAAGCGTCCACAATTTGATGTGATAGATAAAGCGTTTTAATTTGATTGGTAATAGACAGATAGGGTAATAATCGATTTGGATTATTGAGGATAGGCTCGTTATCAAAGCTGGGACTTTTTTTAAGCTTTAAACTGGCTAAAAATCCGTAATAGTGGCGTTTTGTAGCCAGTTGACGATAGATTTCATAGGCTTTATCGGGTTCATGTAACGCTTGAAGGGCTCTTGCTTTCCAATATTGCCATCCAGGTTCAAATTTATTTTGAGATTGCTCTATCAGACGAAGAATTTGCGGCCAGTGATGATGAAGTAATGCATATCTAATTTGCCACTCGAGCAGGGTTTCATTTTTCCAGGCGGATTTGACTTTTGCAAACCATTGTTCTGTATCAGGCTCGTTACGCATGGCTTTATACAATGCAACAAAGGCGATAAAGGTTTGTTTCTGTCCCTCGTTCATAATTGTTTTCGCAAGTGGTGTGTTTGATAGCCCAATCGCTTTATCCATCTGCTTTGGAACCATGCGTGTCAGGCCGTATAAATAAAACTCCCCATGCAAATCGCCTTTTGTAAGCTGAGTAATGCGTTTAGGATCTTGGTGAATGGATGCCAGAATGTCTGCATCTTGTTGACGAGGGGGGCTTAATTGCTTTAGTAAATACCGGGCTAGAGATACATTTCGATTGTTTAGTGCTAATGCGATTCGTTTTTTTATCAACGTATCGTTAATATCATGATTTTTTAATAATGCATTAAACAGTGTATCGCAAGCCTTCGGTTGAGAACTGCCATTTAGCCACAGTGAGTCTATATCGTGTAATACGGCGGCTTTTTGACCTTGTTGAAAACGCGCGTTTAGTGAATAGCATTGGAGTGTAGTGTCGCTTGAACCGGGATAGTATTGATTGAAATTAGACCAGTCTTTATTGTAAGCTAGCTGATAGAGCCATTTTTCACGTAATTTTCGAGTCAGTGGTGTCGGTTTTTCGATAAATGCAAGAAATTCAGCATCGACTCTAAGCGGTAAGTGTTGACACCAGTGGGTATAGGTTAAAAACTTATTTAGATACTGTTCTGAAGATAGGGTGTGAGCGCCGGTATTCATGCTTAGACCGATTAGGATTAACAATTTGCGGTGATGTAATTGCCCGCACGTCATCCCGAGCGTAGCGAGGGATCTCCACACATAGGTCTTGGCGTAATATTCAGGAGATCCCTCGCTACGCTCGGGATGACGTATAGGATGATTAGTTATATTAAGGCTTCGTTTAAAGACATTTCTCAACCATTCTTTATTCATCATTTAATTTTTTACGCATCGTTTTAATACAAGCTTCATAATCGCTGCTATTGAATATAGCTGAGCCGGCTACAAATTCAGTTGCACCAGCTTTGGCTAAGGTCTTAATGTTTTCAGTTGTGACGCCACCATCAACGCAAATCGCTAAACAAGGATACAATTCACGAATTTGGGTGATTTTCAGGATGACTTCAGGAATTAATACTTGACCACCAAAGCCAGGATTGACCGTCATGATAAGGACAAAATCTAATCGATGCATGCAATAAGTCAAGCAATCGATGGAGGTGGATGGGTTTAGTACCAAGCCCGCTAAACAGCCTGACTCACGAATCAATTGCAAGCTTCTATCCAGATGAATGGTTGCATCCGGATGAATGCTAATTCGAGACACACCACTCTTTGTGCATTGAGATATCAGATCATCAACTGGTGAGACCATCAAGTGCACATCCATGGGCAATCCTTTCATACGCTTATGTAAACTCTGACATAAGACAGGTCCAAATGTCAGATTGGGCACATAGTGGTTGTCCATGATATCCACGTGAATCATATCTGCACCGGCATTCATTACTGCATCGACCTCTTCACCCAGTCGAGTTAAATCGGCAGATAAGAGTGACGGCAAAATTTTGTAATTATGCTCCGGCATCAAACATTCCATTAAACAAAATATTAAAGGTGTAGAGTTGAGTTCGTGCGTCTAAATATTTGGATTTGGTTGCCGTTGCAAAATAGCGAAAATCAGCTGAAAATGCAGTATAATCATCTGCAAACAAGCTAACACCGATAATACCTTGGCCTGCCGCAGATGATGTGGATTGACTGATACGAATGTTTTTAACATTGACACCCGCAGTGTCATAAAATCCAAATTTTACAATGGTTGATACATCGGCGATTCCTGCTCCAAATCCAACATAAGGCGCAATACTGGATTCAGGATTTGATGGTAAAAAATCATAAAATACATTGGCCATTAATGCTACAGTGTTTGTACCGGCCTGAAAATTATAGTACTGACTTTTATTATTTTTTAAAGTAGTGTTTTGTATTTTTAGCCCGCTAATCGGGGTGTTATTGTATATAAACTCACCCTCGCCACGCAATTTTCCACAGCGATAACCTCCTTGTATGCCAACAAGACCTAACTCTGAGTTGATGATCTTGATAGGAACCGTGCTTGGAAGGGTAATCGGTACTGAGGATGGAACTGTTTTTGAAAGGGGGTAATTGTAACTGGTATCCGGGGAGTAACTAAATCCAAGTATCACACCACCATACCATCCTTGGGCTGGATTGACGGCAAAAGCCGTGCTTTGAGCGAGCATTAATGTAATCAATCCTAATTTTTTCATCATGTTACCTCATCCTTTAGATCATGTTTTTAGGGTCTGTTGACAATTCAGATCCTAGTATTAATTCACTTATATTTGTTTCCATCAAAACGATAAGTCGCGCCTAAGTTAGCTAAATGAGCTTGAAACATCTGTCCAAGTTCATCAACATGTGTGGTGGCAACGTAACGGTATCCGATGTTAAGGGCATAATTTTCAGCAAAGTTATAGGTTAACCCCCCTGCGGCTTGATAGGCAAATACGCTGTTCGAACCGTTAAAACGGGTTATACCAGATGATCCTGAGTGGGTGTTTAATGCGCTTTCAACCCAGGCATACCCAATACCTGCGCCCAAATAGGGCTGTATCGGTGCTGTTATACCGGGAAAATCATAATACACATTAGCGAGTCCCAATGCAGCTTCTCCAAAGCCTGTAGGCGTAGTTTGAGATATACCATTTATATCAAACTTTTTTATGTTTGCTCTAAGATAGGTCAGTTCGCCTTCATAACGAAGGGGATCGCTTTTGAAGCCCAGACTGCCACCCGCATCAAAGCCTGATTGATAACGAGTATTTGAACGTGTTAGTCCTGATGTGGTGATATCAACATTACTCGGTAAGTAGGTGTATCCACCGAAAACATTTGAATACCATCCGTTAATCGGCGTGGCAGCATTGGCAAATGTAGTCATGATTGATGCGATTACAACGAGTGTTTTTTTTAGCATATTTTTGTCTTTAAGTTAGAACGTTACCCCATGTTATCGATTTAGCGTTTTTTTGCAAGCAGGATGACGATACCAATTTTTTGTTTGTTTTTATTTTTATGTTAATGAAAATTTAATGCTCAAGTATTATTTTAAAAAGCCGTTATTCATGGTGAGGGCAGAGTTTTTGAGGGGGGTGTAAAATGGAAATCATTTTTCATGGTCAGCATGATAGCAGTGAAGCTGCAGACAGTTTACAAGGTATTATTCGCCTTTTGAACGAGCGATATCACATTGGTAAATTTAGAGAAATGCATTTGTCTGTGACGCTAGTTGATGAAGGTGGTGAGGATGTTGAGTTGATAGATACAGAAACTGCAGAAGCGTATCGGGTTTTTGAAGTCTATCGAAAAGGTCAAGAGGCACTTCGGGGCACGGGGAGGCCTCAATTGAAGCTTGTGATTGATAACACATGACAGTAGCGCATTGTTTTATAACAGTATTAGCCCTGGTGCTTAGCTTGCTGTGTATTATCGGTTTTCACGAGGCCGGTCATGCAGTAGTGGCTTATTTTTTCAATATAAAAATCGAACGAGTGTCCATCGGTTTTGGAAAAGTATTGTGTCGATGGAAGCTGAAAGCGCATTGCGAATGGGTGTGGAGCCTTTGGCCTTTGGGCGGTTATGTTCATTTACTTAACTCACGAATTAAGCCCGTTAGTGCAGAAGATTACCCATATTGTTTTGATAAGCAATCAGCTTGGGCACGTTGTCTTGTTTTATTATCGGGTTCATTCGCTAATTGTCTGATTGCCTATTTGGCTTTGTTAGTAAGTTACAGTGTTGATCATTTTCAACTATCGCCCACCGTATCTATGGTGAAGCCACACTCGATTGCGGCCCATTCCGGGTTAACTTCTGGTGATCATATTACCGTTATTGATGGACACCATATCGCATCGTGGCATGATGTGGGTATGCAACTTTTAATGAATGTTGGACATGATGATGTGCCTATAACCGTTGAAAGAGCAGATCATCGTATTTTTAAAACAAGTTTAAGTCTTGGTCAATGGCGTTATCATCAGGGTGATGCGTCGTTACTATCATCAATTGGTTTAGAGCCAGAAAGGTCCTTAAAAAATAGCCGGTTAACCCCGGGTCTGACGTTTTCTAATGCTTTTTATGAAGTAGGTTTGGAGCTGGTTTGGTTATCGTATTTTTATCTTGTGATGATTAAACTGATCATGACAGGTGCGATTCCTTTTTTTTTACTACTCGGTCCGGTTGGGTTTTTAACTGAATTAACGCAAGCTTTTTTTCAAGGATGGGTTGTTTTTTTATCGTTTATTGCCAATTTGAGTATCGCTGTTGGTTTAGTCAATTTATTTCCTATCCCAGGGCTTGATGGGGGTGGCATTGTTTATGTTTTGATAGAAAAATGCCGTGGCAAACCGATTTCAGTAGCATTAGAGGTTTTGATTTATCGATTATCCAGTGTTGTTTTTTTTCTTTTTTTTGTTCATTTGATATCAAACGACCTTCAGCGATTTTTAGCTCATGTTTAATCTGTGGAGGATGGGTAGGAAATAAGATTATGATTGATATTTGTGAAAAATCCATATCAAAGCGATTATGGATTTTTTACAAAATTGAGTGTACAACACATGCTTTATTTATATTTAATGAAACATGTTCATACAGCTCTCAAACATGTTCTCGGAAGGGGCTGAGGCCGAATTAAGATAAAATAAAACGAGGGCGCTAATTAGAAGAGTTAGTACCACAGGACCTGGGGCATATATAGCTAACGTAACAAGTGTACCAACAGACAATGCTGCTTCTACTGGATGTCTCGAAGCATAGTTGAAAGCATTGCTTATATCGCGTTGGGTTCTTCTTGCCGCACTATTAATTCTGTCATCTGTCCAATATTCAAAAAAATTCATTATTGACCTCTTGTTTATTTCACACGAAAAGAGTTTAACATAAAGGTTTTATATTGATCAATAAGTTTATTAAATTGCATATCATAGATGCACTGATTAATCCCTATGTCACGACGACTTCTTATATCGCTTGATGTGGTATCTGAGAAAAACCAAGGTAATTCTGTTAAACTTAGATACTACGTTGCTCGGGCAATGCACCAAAGATCAACCTGAACAACGCCTTGTTTTTTAAGTATCCGAGCGAGCTCATTGGCCGTATTTCCTGTCGTCATTAAGTCATCGATTAGTGTTACGTGTTGATAAGATTTTGATTTCGCTTGAAAGGCGTCTTTCAAGTTTGTTTGACGCTCTTTTGCCTTTAAGTGTGCTTGAGGTGGCGTGTTATTGATTTTTTTGCAGTAAGATAATTCATAAGGCAATTTTAATACTCGACCCACGTATTTTGTCAATTCGGCGGCTTGATTAAACCCTCGATGACTTAAGCGTTTGGGGTGCATAGGAACCGGGATGAGGCATTCTGTTTGAAGTGTTTTTTTCGGTAGTGCATCCATCATTAATTGCCCGAGGGTGGATAATAAGTATAGGCCTTCACGATATTTAAATTCATGTAGTAACGATCGTAACGGTTCTTCAAAGCAATACGCTGTTCTGACTAAATCGATGTATGGTTTTTTACGACAACAATGGCCGCAAACCAGAAAAAAATCATCAGGAAGGGGGTGCGCGCAATGTCGACAAGCAGGCCCTAATTTCTTGAAAATAAATAGGCACTCTGCACAGATGGCAATTTTTGAATCATGATGTTGATTACACAAATTACAACGCGCGGGTAGTCTGAATAGTTGTGTTATACTTGCTATATTATGATACATGTGTGTTGGACTTCCTGTATGACGCCGAAACAAATGATGAATGAGCGACGTGAAATTTGCAATGCGTTTAATCGGCATGCATCGGAATATGCAGATGCCGCCAAGGTACAAAATGAAATTGGTGAGCGTCTTTTTGAGCGTTTGTACTATTTAAAAATCAAACCTCGATTTGTTCTTGATTTAGGTTGTGGGCCTGGCACCTTTTCAAGTCGTTTGAAAAAATATTACCCAGATGCGCACATTGTGGGACTGGATTTGGCGTTTAATATGGTGAAGCAAGCCCAATTAAGACAGAGCTGGCTCCGAAAATGGGGTCTTGTTAATGCTGACATGACGGAATTACCCTTTGCTGATGGATTATTTGATGTGGTATTTGCGAATCAGGTTATCCATTGGTCAAATCCCTTGTCAGCGGTGGTGAGTGAAATTAATCGCGTGATGAGTCCGGCCGGTTGTTTCATGTTTTCAACATTAGGCCCAGATACCTTTTCCGAGATTAGACAGGCGTTCGCCAAAACAGACGCCTATGCTCACGTGAATCATTTTTTTGATATGCATGATGTGGGCGATTGTTTATTGTCTGAGTATTTTCTAGATCCCGTGATGGATATGGAAATGTTAACGGCTCATTATTCGAGCTTATCTGTTTTATTACAAACATTGAAAGCTCAGGGTGTGCGCAATATTAACCCTGCGCGTAACCAAGGTTTAACAGGAAAAAAATCCTGGCTCCAGTTCAAGCAAAAAATGTCAGATTTTTGTACGGAAAAGGGAATGTATCCATTAACTTATGAAGTGGTTTACGGCCATGCCTGGAAAGGTTCACAGCGACGCACCAGTAAAGGTGTTGAGACGGTGATCTCGGTTTCACAGCTTAAATCGTCTTTGGCTGAGGAAAGATTATGACATTTACTAGCCGTTATGAAGCTCATCAGCCTAATGCGCAGGGCTTGGTGAATTATTCTCCAGAGGAGCATCGCATTTGGGGGTTATTGTTTGAACGACAAATGAAACTACTTCCAGGGCGTGCGAGTGATGAGTATTTGCAAGGTCTTAAGGCGTTGGGCCTTGTTGCAAAACGTATTCCACAGTTGCCAGACGTTAGTCAACATCTTCAAGCTGCTACCGGGTGGCAGGTTATTCCGGTTGCAGCACTCATTTCCGCTCGCGAATTTTTTGAGCTGTTAGCAACACGTCGTTTTCCAGCAGCAACGTTTATCAGGACAGCTGAAGAACTTGACTACGTCACAGAGCCTGATATTTTCCATGAACTATTTGGTCACTGCCCAATGCTTACCGACTTGGTTTATGCTGATTTTATCCATGATTATGCCTGTCACGTGCTCAACTCAAACGAATCGGACTGGCCGCTGCTGCAACGATTATTCTGGTTTACAGTAGAGTTTGGTCTGATTCATACAAAAAAGGGTTTAAGAGCTTATGGCGGTGGAATTTTATCGTCTATCAGTGAGACGGTTTACAGTATTGAGAGTAATCGTGCAATACGCGTATTATTTAATCCGTTGGCGGCATTTAGAACACCCTATCGGATAGACAGGTTACAAACAGTTTATTTTGTTATTGAAAATTACCAACAATTATATGATTGTGTGAAATCTGATTTAGGTGATTTGATTCGTAAGGCTCGTGAATTGGGTGAATATCCTCCTTTTTTTCTCGTGGAAAAAAATAATCCAACGATTCATATTCATGCTTGCTGATGGAGCTTTTTTAAATGATTGTAATGCAGATATACTCTTGTTAATATTTGATCCTATTTTGTGTCCACTTGCTGTTTTGCAGGGAGCATTATATTGATAATACAAGTACTTATTGTTGATGATCATGCCTTGGTTCGAATGGGTATTCGGCGTTTATTAGATGATTTACCGGACATAAACGTTGTGGCGGAAGCTGAAAATGGTGAAATGGCATTGGTACTGGTTAAAACACACGCACCCGATGTTGTATTGCTTGACATGAAAATGCCAGGTATTGATGGTTGGGAAGTGACGCGACGGTTAAAAAAATCAAATCCAAACGTCAAAGTCATTGCCGTGACAGGTATGAGTACGGAGCCATTGCCGAGTCGTGTGTTGCAGTTAGGGGCAATGGGATACATTACCAAAGAGTCGGGCGTTGAAGAAATGGCCGCTGCAATTCGCAAAGTGTTCAAGGGCGAGCGTTATTTGAGTGCCGAAATTGCCCAAAAAATGGCAATTAGTAGTTTGCAAGCTCATCAGGAATCACCTTTCGATAGTTTAACCGAGCGAGAAATGCAGGTGATGTTGATGATTACTAGCGGTATGAGTATGAATGACATTGTTGAACGATTGTTTTTAAGTAGCAAAACGATAAACGGATATCGCTATTGTATTTTTAAGAAATTGGCTATTAAAAATGATGTAGAGTTGACTCATTTAGCCATAAAACATGGCGTGATCACGCGTCCCGATGATGCGATACAAGATAGTGTTTCTTAAGTAATAAAATGGATACCTCGTCGTCTCTATCTGTTTTTCTTGCAAATCTGACCACTGAACCCGGTGTTTATCGCATGTTGGATGTCGATGGCCATATTCTTTATGTTGGTAAAGCATCTAATTTAAATAAACGGGTCAATAGTTATTTTAGTAAGCAAATCACGGCCGTAAAAACGCGCTCTCTTGTTAGTCAAATTGTATCCATTGAAGTAACTATAACGCGTAGCGAAACGGAAGCGCTCTTGTTAGAAAGTAATTTGATTAAATCATTACGACCCAAATATAACGTGCTCATGCGTGATGATAAGTCCTACCCGTTTATTCATGTGACGTCAGGGCATGATTTTCCACGAATGGAATTGATGCGTGCAAAAAAGAAACCTCAAGAGGGGTTGTTTTTTGGACCTTATCCTAGCACAACAGCCGTTCGTGAAACATTAGGAATTATTCAAAAAGTATTCAAAATTCGCAATTGTAGTGACAGCTATTTCAGTGCACGCTCACGTCCTTGTATGCAATATCAGATTAAACGGTGTAGTGCACCATGTACGAAATATATTTCTAGTGATGATTATCAACGATCACTTAACGATGCAACGCGCTTTTTACAAGGTAAAAGTCAACAAATCCTGGATGAGTTAGCAAAACGTATGCAGGATGCCGTTGAAAACCGTGCATTTGAAGAGGCGGCTGTTTTTCGAGATCAAATTAAGTACTTAAGAGTGGTACAGGAACAGCAGGGTATCGTGAAGTTACGCGGTGATGCTGATGTGATTGTTATTGATGCACGCCCTGGTTTTGCTTGTATTCAGTGTGTCACTATTCGTGATGGAGATGTGTTGGCAAGTCAGCGCTTTTTTCCTTCTGTTCCAGACCTTAGTTTTGATGACTTGGATGAGCAATCATTATGGCAACACGTCTTTGCCGCGTTTATTTCTTATTATTATGTCGACATGCCTGAACGAATTCCGCCATTGATTTTGACAGATCATGAGATTGTTGACTGTAAGGCTATACAAGCGGTTTTAACTGACCTACGGGGTCAATCGTGTTTGATTCAATCCAATCCTAAAGGAATTAAAGCAGGGTGGTTGGATTTTGCGGTTAACAATTTACGGATGTCAATTGCGGAGCACATGACCTCTAAAAAAATTATAGAGCATCGTTATCAGGCTTTGTGTGCGCTTATTAACAGGCCTTATCCATTATCACGCATGGAGTGTTTTGATATTAGCCATACGCAGGGTGATTCAACTATTGCATCTTGTGTGGTGTTTGATGCAGAAGGCCCTTCCAAACGAGATTATCGACGATTTAATATTACAGGAATAACCCCTGGCGATGATTTTGCAGCGATGGAGCAAGCGATCATGCGACGTTTTAAGCGTTTAAGCCAAGAGTCGCGATTGCCTGATGTATTGATTGTGGATGGGGGCAAAGGACAAGTGTCTGTTGCGCGTCGTGTGTTTGACGAGTTAAAGATTTTAGGGGTCACATTGGTGGGTATTGCGAAAGGCCCAGATCGCAAAGTCGGTTGGGAACGATTGATTTTGAGTGATGCATCACAAGAAATAACCCTGCCTGCGGACTCACCGGCCTTGCATTTGTTGCAGCATATTCGAGATGAGGCTCACCGCTTCGCCATTACGGCACATCGTAAAAAAAGGCAAAAAGTAAGTTTTGATTCGTCTTTGGAACATATTGAAGGTATTGGTGCAAAACGACGTCAGGCTTTATTAGCCCGATTCGGCGGGATTCGCGATCTAGCCAAAGCATCGGTCGTTGAAATTGCCAAAGTTCATGGGATTAGCGTCGAACTGGCTGAGCGCGTTTATCGTCATTTTCGTTAATCAACAGAACCAAATCATATTTTAAATTATTTTTAACTAAACACTAAACTTTTGTCAAACACAGCCGAAATGATAATTAAGCACAAATGGTTTGCGTAACTCGATTAAAGGATAGTGATATGAACAGGTTAATTGGATTTGTCGCACTGTTGTCACCCACAATCGCAATCGCAGCCTACGCGCCTTGGGTTGAACCCACAGCTGTTCCAAAACCGGTGGTTAAAATCGCAAAGCGTCATCAAGTAGCACGACAAGTTGTCGAACAGACAACGCCCGTGGCATTGCCTATTTATTATGGTCAAGGCCTTTGTCTCAATGCAAGCGATTTATATGAGTGTGTGAAGGTTCAAAGTTCCCAAAGTTGGGAAAAAATGTTTCCTGATGAACGGCAGCGGGATTTAGTGCAGCGCGTTAATCGTAATTATAATTATTTATGGCAAGGCAAGATTATTGCCGTTCCTCGCGATTTAGCTCATGTCACCTTGCTTGAACTCTCTCCCTTCCCTCGTCAAATCAAAGGGGATAATGAAAAAGAAGTAATTATTGATCAAGATAAACTAGCTTGGGGTGCGTATGATGCAAAAGGGCAGCTAGTTAACTGGGGACCCATTGCTTCAGGACGTGACAAATGTCCTGATAGTAACAATGCCTGTCGTACACTAACCGGCATATATCGCGTATTTAGCAAAGAAAATGAACGGTGTAAATCGGATGTGTTCCCTATTGGAAAAGGGGGTGCACCGATGCCATACTGCATGTACTTTCATAAAGGATTTGCTATGCATGGTTCGGCAGACATGCCAGGATATCGTGCCAGTCATGGTTGTGTGCGCATGTTTACTCGTGATGCAAAATGGTTAAATCAAGAGTTTGTGGATTCAACAAACGAAAAGAATAACACCTTGGGAACAAAGGTTGTGGTTCGTCCTGTGATGATAACCGAGAAAATATGATGAATAAATCAATGAGAATTAGTTTTGCGATAATCATCTTAAGTTTAGGGCATTTTGCAATGGCGGCAAATAAAGATGAATCTAAATCACCTTTGGGCTGTCGCGATCAAGGATATCGATTTAATCTAAATGTATTACGAATGGAACCCGAAGCACCAGGCGAGCGACAATCGCTCTATTTTGTTTTTAATAAGTTGAATCGTCCCATTAATCTTTATCAAATGTTAGATGATGATAGTTCTCGCAGTTTACCATTGAATCACGCCATCAATCCTCAGCAATGGTCAGTGCTTGCAACCAGTGAAAAAGAGTTAAAGTTTATTTGTGCTGTGGATGCTGCGGGTGTAAAAAAAGGTAATATTATTAATTGTTCAGATAGTGTGAAAGTTTGTGAGTATGCACGGGTTAAATTTGGATTGAACAACCGGGGTAATTTTTGGTTTTTAGGAAGTAGCAGCAGTGGAATTGCAGTTAGGGATGTTCTTCATTATGGAATCATTCCTAGATAGACCACAGGGTTTATGTGAGTCATAGTCATTGTTTCGCTAGTTATGCCTTGCTCATGCGAACGAGGTTCAAAATCGCAATACATAACTAGCGAAACAATGACTAAGGCAACAATATGTGGGCAGATAATAATAAGGAACGTGATTGTTAGAGCGTCCCGAGTAGTGAGGAAAATCACGATGAAATTGCCAATGCCCTGGATTTTTTTAGTCGCTTCCGCAAATATGAGTGTGGTGTTTGCTGATAATGGTCTGGATGCCTACCGTCAAGGTGATTACGATAAAGCAGCACTTCTGTTAAATGGGTCTTCAGTCAAGGATCCAATCGTCGATTATTATATGGGGCGGATGCGATTATACGGTTATGGACAGCTCAAAAATAATTTGTTGGCTATTCGTCATTTCAAACAAGCAGCCGTTCGGGGCTTTTTACCTGCAATAGGGATTATGGCACGCTACAGTTTGTTGGAAGAAAAAAATCCTGAACAGGCGTTAATTTGGTTTAAAAAAGCTGCAGAACAAAACGATGTTGAATCTCAAATGTATTGTGCAGCAGCTTATCTATTCGGTGTGGGCGTCAAACAAAATTCAGATTTAGCGAAACGGTATTATATTGCGGCAGCCAAAAATGGGAATAGTACGGCGCAGCTGGCTGTTGCACAAAGCTTTATTGAGACACGACATTCAGCCAACAAGACATTGGGTTTGATCTGGCTGAATAAAGCCGTTGCACAAAATAATCCTGATGCACAATTAATGCTTGGTCAGTTGTATGCCAAAGGATTCTTGGTTGACAAAGACATGATTAAAGCTCGTGAGCTTGTTGGCTTAGCGGTTGCTCAAGGTTTGGTTCCTGCAATAAACGAAATGGGCGAGCTAGCACTTCAAGACAAAGACTATTCGCAGGCTAAAGAGTGGTTTACTAAAGCGGCTGATTTGCATTTTAGTCCGGCGGAAATAGGGTTGTCTAAGTTGTACATTGATAAAAGCAGTCCTTTTTATGATGTGCATAATGGTTTTTTATGGATGTTGAAAGCGGCACAATCGGGTAATAAAGAGGCTCAACTCGCTTTGTCAGCAATGTATAAAAATGGTCAAGGTGTTGAAGCAGATGCTAATCTTGCCGCGGAATGGCAACAGAAGGCAACAGCAACGGTTAAAAATGAGCCTAATCTTGCTGAATTTAATGCGGCATCCTGGTTGAGTCATGGTAAAGCCATTCGGTTTGCTGATACGGCATATCGTTTACGGGGTATTCTTAGTCCCTGGACAAATGCGAGTGCATTGAAAGAAAATGATTACAATGCTTCACCACAAATGGAGATGGCGACACGAGATAATCTGTTTAAACCTCAATTTGCTATAGTCAGTCCGAATCAAATTGCCATTAGTGAATATTACAATGCCTTGGTTACCACGTTAGGTGGTTTGTCACAAGAGCCACTCGTTTTTCCTAATTACCCTATTGAATCCATTGATAAATCGCTTGAAGCCAATCGAGCTAAACAACTCAAAGCCCAAGCGGTTCTGGGTGATAGTAATGCACAGTTTACGTTGGCACAATTAAATCAACAAGGAATTGGCGTAAAACAAAATATAGACGATGCAGTCAAATATTATCAACAAGCCGCGGCTCAACAAGATTTGCGTGCCGAATACAACCTGGGTGTTTTATATTTAACAGGTTCTAATATTCAAGCTGATTATAAGAAAGGGTTTGATTTGTTGGTTGATGCAGCGTTTAAAGGAAATCCTTATGCTCAATATGTTTTAGCGGGTATTTATGAGCAAGGTTATCGTGACGCATCGGGAACAATGGTTATAAAGCCCAACAAGGAACAAGCCATGGCGATGTATAGTCTGGCTGCAACGAATAATGACGGCAAATCGCAATATCGATTGGCAGAAATTTTGGTTCGTGAAAAATCAACTAGCATGACTCGTGTTGAAAAAGAACAACATAGTCGATTGATTAAAGATTTATATCAAGGGGCTGTTCGTGCTGGTGTTCAGCAAGCGGCTTTACCTTTGGCATTTTTTAATGCAATGGATGCGGATAAAACAAAACAAGCACAGGCTTTGGCTGTTGCTAAAAAAGCGGCTGAAGACGGTCAAATAAACGCATCTTTACTGCTGGGTCTAATGTATGATTATGGTATTGCAGTGGAGGCTAATGAAAAAGAAGCGGTTCGTTGGTATGAAAAGGCTTCCTCCAACCCGATAGGTGCATTTTTATTAGGAACGCATTTAACGCAAGGAACCGGAATCAGTAAAAACGTTGAGAAGGGTCAAGACCTATTAAAAAAAGCAGCTAATGCCAATTTTTCTTATGCCAATTTGAATTTGGCCATCATGCAACAACAAAATGGCCAAGACTTTTTGCCCGAACTTGAGAAGGCATGGGCTCAAGGTAACAATAAAGCCGGTTTATTATTAGCCGATTATTACTCATCATCTAGGCGTGATGGGGATAATGAGCAGCACATGAAGCAAGCGCGTGATATTTACCAGCATATTGCTGAAATGGGTGATAAAGATGGGCAATTAAAATTGGCGTATTTATTTGAAAACGGCTTAGGTGGTCCTTCTGATATGGTAAACGCACAAAAATGGTACACTCTTGCTGCAGAGCAAGGCGATCCTATTGCGCAATTTTTATTAGGTCATCTTTATCAAATGGGATGGTTGGATAAGCAGCCTGATTATCTTGAAGCTAAAAAATGGTATAGCCGCGCACAAGACCGTTATGCGCCAGCGGCTGTTGCTTTGGGTTTTGTTTGTGATACCGTCGATGATGATTACACGTGTGCGCTTGATGGTTATGAACGTGCTGCGAGCACAGGAGATGCAATCGGTCGATTTAATGCCGGTTTAGTTTATCAAGAAGGCAAAGGGCTTATAGTTGATAACGATAAAGCCTCTCAATTGTATTTGCTTGCAGCGAAACAAGGCCATGTTAAATCGATGGTTCAATTAGCAAAACTTTATTTCAGTACGTCTAAAGACAAACAAGACGCACTGCCTTGGTACAAAAAAGCAGCTGAGCTGGGTGATCGGGAAGCCTTATATCAACTAGGATTATTGTCTGAAACGGGGGTTGCAACTCAACTCGACTATTCTGCTGCGGTTGGTTTTTATCAACAATCAGCAAATAAAGGCAATGCAAATGCGAAACTCGCTTTGGCGCGAATGTATCAATACGGATTGGGTGTGCCAAAAGATATTCAAAAATCGTTCGAGCTTTATAAAGAGCTTGCTGCAACGAAGAATGCCTATGCTCAATATCAACTCTCGACGTTTTGTTATGAGGGGTCCATTGTAGGTTGTTCCGCCCAACAAGGTAAACATTATTTAGAAGAAGCTCAGAACAATGGCAATGGACAAGCGCAGAAAGCTTTACAATGGTTAGCAGCTCAACAGCAGGATAAAGTTAGTTTCATTGAGCCGGCTTTATTTCAACAAGCAGCAACATCAACACAACAGTCGGCTGAGTTAATGTACTTCGATGCCTTAAATACATGGAACAGAGGTGATGCATCGTCTTCAAAACGCATGCTGGCACAGATTCTGGCACAATTTCCTGATTACACACCGGCTAAGCGTGCTTACGAGCAATTGGTATCGGCTAATAGTTAATGGGTAGGAAGTAACTCAATAACCATGACTTTAACAGGCTTTTGAGATATGTTTTCGTCCATGTGTTGTTCGTTTTTGGGGTCTTTATTCAAGAAATACGCCTTGTCTTTTTTAAGCTTCAGCAGATGCGTTTGTCCTTTGTCGTTTGTAATTTTCAACATCCCATCACTGAGTGCCACGACGACGCGATCATAATCGTGGCGATGCATGGCCAATGTTTGTTTTGATGTTGGATAAACAATGGTTTTCCACACGTTAACATGGGTATTTGAAAACTGGTTAATTCGTTGTGTTGTTTGATTCTCTGCATGCAATCCCGTGGTGTTTAAAGTCATTGCCAGCGTTAAGCTTAAAATAAAACCATATTTCATCTTGAATAGCCTTGAAGTGAGTAGACTTTTATTGATTGTAGCGATTTTGCTAATGGCAAGCTATAAGACTCCTGGAAAATATAATGTTCACCTCTTGAAAATAAAAAAATCGTCCTTATTTCTAGAATGAAGATATTTTCAACGTATAAAAGGAGATAAAAATGAATCATATTAAACGCGATTATTTCCCTATATCAAAAGATATGAATCGATTGTTCGAACATTTTGTTAAAGCACAAACGGATTCATCTTTTATCGACACGGGAACTTGGGCTCCAGCAGTCGACATTAAAGAACAGCCGGATGCTTTCATCGTGATAGCCGATATTCCTGGTGTTAATAAGGATGATATTCATATTTCACTTGAGAATAGTTTGTTAACTATCCATGGTGAGCGTCAGTTTGAGAAAAGTGAAAATAAAGAGGCATATTCAAGGCTTGAGCGTGTTCAGGGACAATTTTATCGTCGATTTAGTTTACCTCAAACGGTTGATGACTCAAAAATCGATGCGTCTTATAAACAAGGTGTTTTGCAAATATATATTCCTAAAAAAGAAGTTGTTAAAGGGAAGAAAATTGAAGTGCGTTTTGAAGAGTAACGTGTTTTTTTGTTTTATTTTCCCGAGTTAAGCAGACCTCATTAATTATCTACGTAGGTTGGGCCAAGGCCCAACCTACGTAGATAATTTGTTCTAATTATATATTAATATCGTCTAAATATTTTTCAGCATCTAGTGCCGCCATGCAGCCAAAACCTGCCGAGGTAATCGCTTGTCTGTAGACTTGATCAGCGACATCACCACAGGCAAATACGCCCGCGATATTGGTGGCCGTTGCCATGCCTTCCAAACCGGACTGTATTCTGAGATAGCCGTCTTTCATCGTTAATTGGTCATTAAACAGTCCAGTATTAGGTGTATGACCTATAGCGATAAATACCCCATCAACGGTTAAGTTTTGGTGAGTGTTATCGATAACATTGCGTAATCTGGCGCCAGTGACCTTGACTCCATCACCTAAGATCTCATCCAATGTATTATTCCAGATGATTTTGATGTTGCCGGATTTTGCTTTTTCAAACAGTTTGTCCTGGAGAATTTTTTCAGAGCGAAGACTATCACGACGATGTACCAATGTGACGGTTGCTGCAATATTGGATAAATAAAGCGCTTCTTCTACAGCGGTATTACCGCCACCGATGACACAAACGTTCTTATTTCGGTAGAAAAATCCATCACAAGTTGCACAAGCGGACACACCTCGACCTTGATACGTTTTTTCTGATTCAAGTCCTAAATATCGCGCGGACGCTCCGGTTGCTATAATGAGTGCATCACAGGTATAACGTTCACTATCACCTTGCAGCACGAAAGGTCGTTGTTTTAAGTCGGCATGAACAATGTGATCAAAAATTAATTTTGTTTTGAAGCGTTCAGCGTGTTGCTGCATTCTATCCATCAAGGCAGGGCCTTGTAATCCTTCTACATCACCAGGCCAGTTGTCCACATCGGTTGTCGTGGTTAATTGACCACCAGGTTCTTTACCGGTAATCATCACAGGGTTTAAATTGGCGCGGGCTGCATAAATGGCTGCGGTAAAACCAGCAGGTCCTGAACCGAGAATAATTAAACGATGATGATTGCTTGTATTCATCCTATCTGCCTTCCTTATGATTTATGTTAACATGGGAAATAGTATGATAAATCACCTGGTATTAAAATACCTATGACAAAAAAACGAGCGGGTAATCTGGCTGATACCCCTAAACCAGCCTTGCCAAATTTTCTAACCAAACGCTTGAGTGAGGGCGGTTTTATTCTCGTTATCACGATTGCTTTATTTGTTTTGTTATCTTTAGTCACTTATCACGCGAATGATTTAGCGGGATCTCTTCGTTCACTTAGCGAACAGGTTACGTCAGTTGCCATGACGAATGCGGGAGGTCAGGTCGGGGTTTATATCGCATATGCAATTTATACAGCTTTTGGATATATGGCTTATTTTTTACCGATTTTCTTCGCTTATCTAGCTTGGGTAATTTTGATGGACTATCGTGTTTTATATTGTATTCACAAGCCGGTTCTTCTATTACGCGGTATTGGATTATTATTCTTATTTATCGGTAGTTGTGGGTTATTAAATTTGCAAGTGAACTCAACGCCACTTGCAAATGGTCATTTATCTGGCGGAATAGTTGGGCATTTTATTGCTAAGGGTTTTTGTAAGGCATTAAATGTCGAAGGTGCGTCCTTATTATTGTTTGCTGTATTGCTTGTTGGCATGACTTGGCTTACGGGTTTATCTTGGGTTCGTGCAACGGAGGCCATTGGTTATTATACGTGGGTGATGCTAAGAGCCATAGGACATCTTGCTATATTTATTCAACGATTATTTGTGTTGGTAGTTGGTTTTATTCGAGACCGTCGCGAAAAACAAAATGCAAGAAAATTATACTCTGAACCGGCTAAGATTAAAAAAGAACAGCGGATACCAAAACGGCTACCTGCGGTTAAATCAACGCTTGAATCTGAGAATCCCAAGCCCGTTTCGAAAAAAACAAAAGACAGTTTTCATCCCGTGGTTTCTGTTACCGGTAGTCTGCCGCCATTGGCCTTGTTGGATAAAGGCCAACCTGGAAAACCAATGGGTGGTTATTCTCATCATGAGTTAGAAAGTCTTTCTCGTGAGGTTGAGCAGCATTTACTTGATTTTGGTATACAGGTTGATGTGGTTGCCGTTCATCCGGGGCCTGTGATTACTCGATTTGAGTTGCAATTGGCTGCCGGCATTAAAGTGAGTCGATTGACTGCTTTGGCAAAGGATTTGGCTCGTTCATTATCGGTTACCAGTGTGCGGGTTGTTGAAATTATTCCTGGAAAAACAGTGGTTGGTATTGAGTTACCGAATCCCAATCGAGCAATGGTCTGTTTATCTGAGGTCTTGTCCGCTGATGTCTATCAGCACGCTCATTCGCCGTTAACGCTTGCTTTAGGCGTTGATATTGCAGGACATCCCATGGTAGTGGACTTAGCAAAAATGCCTCATTTATTAGTTGCAGGAACAACAGGTTCAGGTAAATCGGTTGGTATTAATGCCATGATTTTAAGTTTGCTCTTTAAAGCAAGCCCAGAAGACGTGCGGTTAATTATGGTTGATCCGAAAATGTTGGAATTGTCTGTTTATGACGGTATTCCTCATCTTTTGACACCCGTTGTGACGGATATGAAAGAGGCGGCTAGTGCGCTACGCTGGTGCGTTGCTGAGATGGAGAGACGTTATCGTTTGATGGCATCGATGGGGGTGCGAAACTTGGCTGGTTTTAATATCAAGGTGACGGAGGCTGCAGCACGGGGTGAGTTGTTGGTGGATCCATTATGGAAACCGGTTCATTCGATGGATGAGCAAGCGCCACCACTTCAGTCTTTACCTTACATTGTCGTCGTTATTGACGAGTTAGCCGATATGATGATGGTTGTGGGTAAAAAAGTAGAGCAGTTGATTGCTCGTATTGCCCAAAAAGCACGTGCAGCCGGAATTCATTTGATTCTGGCTACACAACGTCCCTCGGTTGATGTGTTAACCGGTTTAATCAAGTCTAACATCCCAACGAGGATATCATTTCAAGTGTCATCAAAAATTGATTCGCGTACTATTCTGGATCAACAAGGTGCTGAACAATTGTTGGGTCATGGTGATATGCTGTTTTTAGCACCCGGAACAGGCGCACCATTGCGCGTTCATGGGGCTTTTGTTGATGACAAAGAAGTTCATCGTATTGCGGATGATTGGCGTGCTCGAGGAGAGCCTCAATATATCGATGAAATCACTCAACTGCTTAACGATCCAGGCGAGGCCGGTAGTGAGGAAGGCCAAGTCACAGAAGATGTTGATGCGCTTTATGATCAAGCGGTCGAGTTTGTTGTACAAACACGTAAAGCCAGTATTTCATCGGTTCAGCGTCGTTTTAAAATTGGATACAATCGTGCAGCGCGCCTGGTTGAAGAAATGGAACGAACCGGTCTTGTGGGGCCTCTTGAAGGCGGTTTTCGTGACGTGTTGATATCATCTGTATCCGAGGATTGAGTATGAAAAAAAACCTATTTATTTTTTTGTTAGGCTTTGCAGCTCAGGCTTATAGCGCTTCAGGTCATGATGCGTTACAGTTAAAGCTCAATGCAATTCGTTCTATGACAGCTCATTTTAATCAAGTGGTTAAAGCGCAAAAGCGAGAGGTTTCACGCTCATCGGGAACCATGGCACTGTTACGCCCCGGTCATTTTCGTTGGCAAACGCAAGATCCTTTAGCTCAGTTGGTGATTGCTGATGGCCGTCATTTATGGATTTATGATATTGATTTAGAACAAGTGACTGTTAAAAAACAAGATAAAGCCTTAGATGGCGCAGCTGGACTTTTTTTAAGTGGTTATAACGACACTTTAGCGCGTGATTTTGATGTGACGGTTAATATTGAAGGCAGTAAAAATTATTTTGATTTGCATGCGAAGTCGAGTAAAACGAATTTTCAACGTGTGAAGTTAATGTTTGATGGTGAAGCGTTGACAGGTATCGAGTTATTTGACCAGCTTGGTCAAGATACAGATGTTCATCTCGATACGATTAAGCTAAATCCAACATTGGTTAACACGTTATTCGAATTTAAAATACCTAAGGGTGTTGATGTAGTGGAACAATGAGCTATTAATCTAGGGCTTCTTGATAATTCATTCTTTCAAGGCCTACGTCTCGCGACTTGTTCGCGGGATCCAGAAATCTTACTCAATGCACTGCACTATTGCACAAGGATAGATCTCTCTGGATCCCGCGGACAAGCCGCGGGAAGTCGGATTCTGAATTGTCAACAGACCCTGTAAATACTGGGTGAAAAATAGTAATGAAGACCGATATTAAAAAGAGTAAAAAAAAGCACTTAACCCCCAAGCCGCAATCGGTTATTTTTCGTTTAATTAAGAAAAGCTTCATGCCTCTTGCTATTTTTATCATCATCATGGCACTGCTATTTAGTTTATTTCGCGCATTGACTCCATTGGCTAAGCAATACAAAGGCAAAGTAGAACATCATTTGTCCATACTTTTGGGTCAGCCCGTCACAATAAACGATTTAGAAACTAGCTGGTATTGGTTTCAACCCGTGTTGAAAATGAATCAAGTGACGCTGTCAAATCAACAGGATCAGGTTTTAAAGTTAAACAAACTGTTGGTTGGAATTGATTTGCTAAGCTCACTTTGGCATTGGCAAATTCAACCGGGAGTTTTATATGTCGAAGACGTTCATTTAACATTACGTCAAATCAATCGTCATTGGGATGTCGATGGCTTGAGTCATAATAAACAATCGGTGAAGATCGAAACTGACTCTTATTTGCCTGCCTTGGGATGGATATTATCTCAGGAAAAAATTATTTTAAAACATGTGTCTATCCTGATTTATCTCCGTGATGGGACGTTGATTCCTATTCAAGACTTAAATTTGATTACACGCCATGCCTATGGACATTATCGTATTAAAGGCACTGCAAAACTTGATCAGAAAACACCAACCGCGCTAACGATTCTTGCTGACATGCAGCTTGACCCCTATGATTTAAAGACCGCAAGTGGGCACTTTTATGTGTCTTTAGCGCATGTTTTACCCGCTCAATGGCAGGGATTTTTTCCAGAAACGACCTATCATATCAAGGCAGGGGAGGGAAATGTAGACCTATGGCTTGATGTGGTTAAGGGACGCTTTTTATCGCTTCAATCAACATTGGATTTTGAGCATATTAAATGGTCTCAAGATGGTAGACCAAAAAAACATACTATCCAATTTTTAAAGGGCAATTTAGCGTGGCGAACCAATCAAGATGGTTGGCAGATGAGCGCTGATCAGATTAAATTAAGTCTTGATGGGGTGAATTGGCCTGAAAACGCATTGTCTCTGAATTACAAAAAATCCCAACATACTTATCGTGCTTTCCTAAAAACGTTATCTTTAGAGTCAGTTTTTGCAACTGATATAGACTGGCCTGACAGTCTGTATTCTATTTTATCCAGTCGACCCAGTGGTAATTTATTTGACACTCAAATTAGCTTAAAGGAAGGCAAGCCTGATTATTTTTTGACTCGCTTTACGGAGTTTGGTTGGCAAGGATGGGATGATGTTCCCTCAGTTAGTCAAATATCGGGTGTTTTGTATTGGCAACCCACAGAAGGCCGCTTAGAATTGGATGGTGAAAATACAATCATAAAACCTAAAAATAGTCCTAAGATTGCTTTTGATCAATTAACAGCCGCTCTTGACTGGAAAAAACAGAGCACTGGCTTACGAATTAATATGGAGCGTTTTGTATTGAGTCGCCCGGATCTTGTTTTAAGTGCGCAAGGTGCTTTGGACGAACCCTTCCTTCCCTCGGCTAATCTGAGAATGACAGCAGAATTCTCAGCACATGATGCAAAACACTGGTTAAATTATATTCCATCACGTTATTTAAAACCTAAATTGGATACGTGGTTAAAGCATAATATTAAGCGAGTTGCTATGGCAAGCGGACGCTTGGTTATTAACGGGCCTCTTGCTGAATTTCCTTTTGATAATCAGCTGGGTGAGTTTTATATCAACAGTTATTTAAGTGGTGTGGATTTATCTATCAGCAAGCAGTGGCCTTTAAGTCGTGATATTGCTGCTCATTTGAGTGTCGATAAACGTCAGTTGGAAGCGGATATATTTCATGCTCAAATGAAAGAGGTGGTTTTTGATAAGATGAATTTGGTTGTCAATAATATTGGTTTAGGTGATGAGTCGTTGTTAATTCATGGCGATATTACCGCGCCTGCTGAAAAAATGAAAGATTTGGTTTATGCCTCGCCAATAGGTGCGCGTTTATCTAAATGGTCAATGTTGGATATTCATGATTCTTTAGCTCTGGATTTGCGATTAGAAATACCATTATACCCTGCTAGCGATCATGTTTTTGCGCGAGGCTCTTTGTTATTTGACAATAATGATGTTGTTTTTCATCATGATTCAAAAGAGGTTCTTGTTGATCAATTATCGGGTGCATTGAATTTTGATGAATATGGTGTAACACAAAGTCAGTTGAGCGCAAAACTTGCCGATGACCCGATTTCAATAAATGTTAAATCAATTAAAAAGCCAAAATCGTATACCGA
Source organism: Pseudomonadota bacterium (assembly GCA_021849905.1). Taxonomy (GTDB): domain Bacteria; phylum Pseudomonadota; class Gammaproteobacteria; order Legionellales; family Legionellaceae; genus DDPF01. The sequence goes on along the minus strand of JAJZSG010000009.1, from coordinate 4,546 downwards.
AGTCAATATGAAAGGCGCCACAAGCATCAACGTATTAAAGCAACAGTTTTCTTTACCTTTTTTTTCAGCCATGAAAGGTCATTTTGATGTGAGCAGTACCCTGATGCTGACGGATAATCCAAAAATATCTGATCACATTCGAGTTGATACATCTTTGGAAGGAGTTACAATTGATTTGCCCTTGCCATTAGGTAAATCGCCCAAAGAGAGCGTTCCGTTATCCCTTGATGTGAGTTTTACTGATAGTCAAGTAAACTTGGATCTTAAATATAAAGATATGCGAGTACAGGCAAATAAAATAACAAAAGATGCGTGGACGCTTCGGTTAGAGGAACAGGCCATTTCAGCTGATCTGCGTTACCAGATTTTATCTAACACGTTGTCTGGTCATATGAAATGGTTATATTTGCCAAAAGAATTACTCCTTAATACGAACAATGAAAAATCAATGCTCAAACCTACCGATATACCCAATCTTAATTTAACATTTAGTAATGTTAAATTAGATAATGTGGATATTGGCAGTGTTTTCTTAAAAACAAACAGTAAGCCTAATGTGTGGATGCTTGAGCAATGTAAAGTTAATTCACCTGATTATCAGCTGTCGGTTCAAGGAAGCTGGAGGGCAGAAGCAAAAATCAATCATACAGACTTACAGGCATCGCTTGAGCTGCTAGATTTAGGTAAGGCACTGGCACGTTGGGGTATTATACCCGCGGTAGAAGCACACAGAGGGGAAGTTGTCTTTAAGGGTGGCTGGCCTGGAGCTATCTCTAATTTTAAACTTGAAAAGGTTGCTGGTGATATCCAAATTAACTTGAAAAAGGGGCGTATTACGCATCTGGATAAATCGACAGAGGAAAAGTTAGGCTTAGGAAAGTTATTAAGTGTGTTGAGCCTTCAAACAATTCCTCGTCGACTAAAATTGGACTTTAGTGATTTGTCAGAGGATGGTTATAGTTTTGATGAGTTCAAAGGTAGTTTTTCTTTGAAAAATGGGGTAATGAACACACAAGATAGTTATATCGACGGCCCTGTTGCTTATGCCAGTATGAAAGGTGATTTGGATTTGGTTAAACACCTTTATGATGTTGATTTACGTGTTTCTCCTTATATTATGGCGAGTTTACCCGTTGTGGTGACAATAGCGGGCGGCCCTATTGCGGGCCCCATTGCAGGGATTGCCACGTGGGTTGCTAGCAAAATTATTAATAAAGGGATACAACAAATTAGTGCGTATACTTATAAAATTTCAGGGCCGTGGCTTGATCCGGTTGTCCAGCAGGTGCGTATTTATAAAAAGAAGTAAATATTATTAAGCCTAGCATTTCTTAGAGAACGTCTTATTATACTTCAAGGGTATAATTGCTTTTTGTCATGTCTGTATGTCATCATAATTTCTTAGCTTACTAAAAAGGAGTTTAAAGTGAAAAAAAACAAAATGATGATATTTATTTTTTTATTGTTAGGTGGACATTTCGCTTATGCTGATGATGTATCGAAGCAAATTCAAATGCTAAATAGTCAAATTCAATCTCAGTTGCAACAAATTCAAGCCACTCAAAATAAGCTTAATACGACTTTGAATACACAGATACAAGCGCAGCTAAAAAAGATGCAAACGGATCTAGAAAAACAAATAGATGATTCTTACAAAAAAACACAAGACCAGATTAAGACGGTGCAAGAGACATTTCAACAACAACTGAAGGTTGTTAACTCCAACATACAGAAATCAACATCTGAGAATACGACAAAAACGAAAAAACCATAAAATTTATTCTACTCTGATATTTTTATCAGAGTAGAATAAGAATTCATTAATAAAAAAAATTAACAAATCCCTTTTTTACTAGACTAACTCGACTTCTTCAGCTTGTGGACCTTTTTGTCCTTGACCAGGCTTGAATGTAACTGCAGCACCTTCAGCTAGGGTCTTAAAGCCACTACCTTGAATTGCGCTAAAGTGAACGAAATAGTCTTTACCGTTACTTTCTATAAAACCAAAGCCTTTGCTCTCGTTAAACCATTTTACTGTACCACGTACTTTTTCTGACATTTTCAATTTATCCTAATTATCTGGAACAGCATTGTAACATATTCATAATCAATTTCCAAATGATCGGTATGAGTCACAACGATTCCCGCTTAAATTAATTTTCCCCTACCAAGTTCCAAGTATGATTTAAAATTTATCAAAACCAATCATTATCACAATAAATTCTTATTTTCAAATTGAGCAAAAGCGCTCTAATTTATATCAACCAGTGATTAGGGTAAAAAAATCCTTAGCGCTCTATTTATTATCGCTGAAATTTTATCTAATTAACCAATTGTCGTTCACAGGCGGTGGCCTCGATGTCGGGTCACGAATAAAAGTATATAAATGATGCCAATTATCCCAAACACCAATGTCGATTTGGTCAGGTACTTTATCAAATAAACCACTTAAAGTTCCAACGTGTTGCCGCGCTTTTTGATACACTTTGCAGCAGTGCTGCTGAACCTGATTAATTAAGAAAGCCAATATCATGAGCATCGTCATTACCGAGCAAAGATTGTTGTAACCATGGCCATAATTATGCTTAAAATTGTAGCCCTGATTTTTTAATGTGTTAAACGTTTCGTTTTCAATTCGCCATCTGGAGCGACCCGCGCGCATAATTTCATAACAATTTTCCTTGGTGACAGGAAGCTTTGTTACCCAACTCAAGTACTGTTGTTTACCGGATTTTTTAGTTTCCCAGTATTCAATAACAGTAACCCGATAATCATGATGAGCGTCATTTAAACCGACATTCACGCGAAATATCCGACATTCACGCGAAATATTTAACCAACTAGCTCATTAGAACCAAATCTGGTATTTTTGCATTTTTTTACAACAAGGAATGCAGGATGCAGTTGGTCAGAGCCACAAACCTATCCACTGAAGTCATAGATCATCATGGTTTGGTTGCTGCTGTTAGCAGAGATCTGGGTATTGCCGAAAAGATCAATCGCCGGATAGGTAGTAAAGATCCCCGACGTAAAATTCAGCCCGGACTAGCTGCGGTTGCGATGATTATAAATGGTCTTGGATTTACAAACCGGCGTTTGTATTTAACGCCACAATTTTTTCAAAGCAAGGTAATTGATTTTTTATTCAAAGAAAAAGTTTGTGCTAATGATTTTGATGATCATGCATTAGGTAAAGCACTCGATGAAATAGCAGATTATGGTTCAAGCCAATTATATGGAGAAGTAGCCTTTGAAATTGCAATGGAGCAGGGTCTGCTTGGACCCAGAGCGCACCATGACAGTACGAGCTTTGTGGTGCATGGCGAGTATGCTGATGACAGCACAGAGCAAATGATCGAAGTAACACATGGTTATTCGAAAGATCATCGTCCCGACCTAAAACAGGTAATGATGGCGCTGACGATGACCGGACCAGCAAATCTCCCTGTTTGGATGGAACCGTTAAGCGGTAATAGTTCAGATAAAACAAGCTTCCATGAGACGATTGGTCGCGTTCGTAAATTTCAGAAACAACTCAAAGCATGCGATGATTTTTTCTGGATAGCTGATTCAGCCTTGTACGTACCTGATAAATTATTGGCTTGTCCTGAGATCAACTGGCTGAGTCGCGTACCTGAAAACATCAAGGAATGTGCTAAACTGGTTTCCAGTCCGGTTAAAGGTGTGTCATGGATCAAGGGTTCAAACGGGTATGAGTGGACAGAGGTATGCAGCCAGCATGGTGGTATTAAACAACGTTGGTTGCTTGTTTTTTCTAAACAAGCTTATGAACGTGAACGAAAAACGTTGATGAAGCGTATTGCCAAAGAAAAAGATGACTGCACCAAAGCCTGTTGGAACTTGGGAAAACAAGTGTTTGATTGTCCAAACGATGCCGAAAAAAGTGTTGCTCAACTGAAGAAAAAATACCGTTACCACGCGATTTTGCATACCATCAAGCCAATCGAAAAATACGAGTGTCGTGGGCGCCCCAATCCCCTCACACCCAAAGTAATACACGGCTATAACGTTATTTGTACTGTTCAGGAAGATGAGGAGCAAGTGGCGATAACGTTAAATAAAAAAGGCCGATTTGTCCTTGCAACAAATCAGTTAAATCAGGAAGAGCTTCCTGCTGAGAAAATTTTGTCTCAATATAAAGAACAACAGTCTGTTGAAGGTGGATTTCGATTTTTAAAAGATCCATGGTTCATGGTCGATTCTTTCTTTGTTAAAACCAGACGCAGGATTGAGGCACTAATGATGATCATGACCCTGTGTTTATTGGTGTACAATTTTGCTCAATATCGTGTTCGAAAAAATCTGCAGGAACAAAGAGAAACCTTACCGAATCAATTAGGAAAACCTATCGATAACCCAACCGTTAAATGGTTATTTCAATGTATGGAGGGGATCTCGATTATCAGATCAGCTACACAGGCGATGATAACCAATCTTGACGATCTTAGGTGCAAAATAATTAAACTATTTGGTACGACTGCTTGCCAAATTTATGGAGTTGAGCTGGATTTCGCGGGAACGTAGG
>JAJZSG010000113.1 GCA_021849905.1 Pseudomonadota bacterium | reverse complement strand
TTATCAGATCAGCTACACAGGCGATGATAACCAATCTTGACGATCTTAGGTGCAAAATAATTAAACTATTTGGTACGACTGCTTGCCAAATTTATGGAGTTGAGCTGGATTTCGCGGGAACGTAGGTCATAAATATCGTATTTGTGAATTCGTTTTATTTCACTCATCAGGTTGGGGGATGGCTCAAACCCAAGATATAGAGCGAGCGCATAGGTACAAATCGGTGAGCGGTCATAAAAATGCAGCTCTGAATAATCTGCACACATATCAATTTGCCGATGTTTTTGAAGCCTAACAATATCATCAATAAAATTAGGGTGCTTCCAAGGCTTCTGGTCACCCTGGGCTTGTCTGAAAGCAATAAGGTCAGTTGCTGCCTCGTTTACAACACTTGCTCCTGTTAATTCTAGGGCACGGATAATGGTTGTTTTTCCGCAGCCAGGGGCGCCTGTTATAATGTACCGCTTCATGCTCTCTTTATCTCATTTTTCATAGTTAACTATCATTCGTTGCTAATAACAAACAACACTTTTTATATTTTTTTCCACTATCACAGGGGCATGGATCATTTCTTCCTATTTTAGGGGCACTTCGGACAATTTGTTTTGAAATCATTGGGTCGGGTAAGTTTTCAAACCAATTTGAGTTGAAAGGTTTGGCAAGTGATTCATGTTTTTTCGGTTCTTTAAAACAAGGCCAATATTCCATTTCAGCTACCGTATCTGTGATTAGAGTATAATGCTCAGAAATATATTTTGGCTTTTCTCGAGCTAAACTACGCTTTACATCGGCCATATCAATAACAAAGGTATCTACTTTATCCTCTTTAAATGCTTGTTGAATTTCATTTTCAAATCGATGGGGTAAAAAATCACAGCAGGTTGTTACAAGGTGGGTTATTTGGTCATCATCATTAGCAAAAGCAGGATCGGCAAAAAGGCTTGTCATATAGTGTACAGTGTCATCAATATCTATTTGACCTTCATTCGCAAGGATGACTAAAGATTTCAACCCTGCTTTGCGTGACCATTCATTAACGCTAACATCTTCAATAAGATTTTTAATCGTTAATAAATCGCCATTGTAGGTGGCTGCGATAAAGCGATGTAAATCTTCGGTGATGCAGTCACCAATTAATGAGTCGAGATCCTCTTCAGGTAATCGTGCAAGCTTGATTATCGAAGTAAAGGCGCTTTTTTCCTGAAACTGTGATAGCAAGAATACAGAAAACAAATGACCAATATCATTATCTTGAACGCTATCCACATCTTCAATTGCCTTATCTAGCCAAGCTAATAGTTTAGGAGTTATATTGGCTTGCTGGGTAATTGCAGCTTCTACAGCTTCTTTTGGGAAGCGCTTATTTAAATAAAGGAGATCGTTTTCAATTTGATCAATTGTTAATTTTTTGTTCAATTCTTGATTAACCATAGATTCAATCCTAGATAATTACCATCTCTATTTTTAGCAAAATATGTTAGAGATTATTCACCATCTTTCTACATTGCATCTACATGAAATTTTTTACTTTTGGCGGGAACTTCGTAACTACTTGATTTAATTGGCTCCCCGGACAAGACTCGAACTTGTGACCTAATGATTAACAGTCATCCGCTCTACCGACTGAGCTACCGGGGAATAGGCAAGGATATTAAATGGATTCAGGTTGCGGGTCAAGAGGATAAGGAACAAAAAATTTGATTGTTATCCCTTATTCTCCAAGCTCAGGTATGTTATAGTATTTATTATGAAAACTCTATTTAAAATTTGTTCAAATTTTCAGCCTGCTGGTGATCAGCCCGCAGCGATTGAATCTTTGGTTAACGGTGTGAACGATGGGTTGTCTCGTCAAATTTTGCTCGGTGTAACCGGATCGGGTAAAACCTACACCATTGCTCAAGTGATTCAAGCTGTTAAAAAAACCACGTTGATCATGGCACCTAATAAAACACTTGCTGCTCAACTATATGGCGAATTTAAAGCATTTTTTCCACATAATGCCGTCGAATATTTCGTTTCTTATTACGATTATTATCAACCAGAAGCCTATGTACCGGCATCCGATACCTTCATCGAAAAAGACTCATCGATTAACGAGCATATTGAACAAATGCGCTTATCAGCCACCAAAGCATTAATCGAGCGCAAAGATGCCATTATTGTAGCCACTGTGTCGGCTATTTATGGATTAGGCGATCCGGACTCCTATCTTCGTATGGTTTTGCATCTATCACGTGGCGAGCGGTCTGATCAACGTAAAATTTTACAACGATTAGCTGAAATGCAATATGCCCGTAATCCTCAAACCTTGTCTCGCGGGCAGTTTCGTGTGAATGGTGACATTATCGATATCTTTCCGGCTGATGAGGAAAAAAATGCCATACGGATTGAATTATTTGATGATGAGGTAGTTAATATTGCTTGCTTTGACCCGTTAACAGGCGAAGTGTTTCAACGTTTACCTCGAATCACCATTTTTCCTAAAAGTCATTATGTCACGCCTCGTGAACGCATATTGCAAACCATAGACTGGGTAAAAGAAGAGCTACAATTACGATTAGCGGAATTTGAATCTCAAAACAAATTACTTGAAGCACAACGTATCCAACAGCGAACCTGCTTTGATATCGAGATGATGTTAGAGCTCGGTTATTGTTCCGGAATTGAAAATTATTCACGTTATCTGTCAGGCCGCCTTGCCGGAGAAGCACCGCCTACTCTGTTTGATTACTTGCCCCCCGATGCATTATTAATCATAGATGAGTCCCACGTCACAGTGCCTCAAATCGGAGGAATGTATCGAGGCGACCGCGCGCGAAAAGAAACCTTGGTCAATTACGGCTTTAGACTACCTTCGGCACTGGATAATCGTCCGATGCGCTTTGAGGAATTTGTTGAACGGTCTCCTCAAACAATTTACGTCTCGGCAACACCTGGCTCCTACGAACAGGAACAAGCCGATAACATTGCCGAACAAGTCGTGCGTCCTACAGGACTTATTGATCCAACAATAACCATCAGGCCCGTAACCAATCAAATCGATGACTTATTATCTGAAATTCGTGTCGTGGCAGCATTAGACGAGCGTATTTTAGTCACGACCCTAACCAAGCGAATGGCTGAAGATTTGACCGATTACTTGCGTGAACAGGGTATCAAAGTACGCTACTTGCATGCTGACATTGATACCGTTGAACGAGTCGAAATTATTCGTGATTTACGATTAGGGGAATTTGATGTATTGATAGGCATTAACTTGTTACGCGAAGGATTAGATATGCCTGAGGTCTCGTTGGTTGCGGTCCTTGATGCAGACAAAGAAGGATTTTTGCGTTCCGATCGCTCCTTAATTCAAACCATCGGTCGTGCGGCACGGCATATTAACGGACGAGCTATTTTTTATGCTGATAAAATCACAGGCTCCATGCAGCGCGCAATTGATGAAACACAACGTCGTCGTGATATACAAATGGCATTTAATCAAAAGCACGGAATTACGCCTAAAGGAATTAGGAAGTCAGTAGCCGATATTATGGAGGGTGCGCACTTTGGGACACGAAAAAGTACAGTTGCTGAAAAAAATGCGACATATAGTCATTTATCCAGTACAGAATTAATTAAACAAATTAGCGTATTAGAAAAACAAATGCATGCCTACGCAAAAAACATGGAGTTCGAGCAGGCCGCGAGTGTTCGAGATCAGGTGTTAGAACTACAAGCCCAGTTAGATCGTTTATAATTTAACCCGCTATAATTTAACCCGCAGCATGCGCCATGAATAATCGTTTTAAAGCGGGCAGATTGTTGCAAGCGCTTAATCCGACTCCTCGCAACAGCTTGAAAATAAATAAAGGATTAGCAAACAGGGTTTTCAAGCCTTCCATTAATGCAATGGTTTGCCAAACGGCGTGTTTACGCTCGCGTTGGTAGGCGCCAAGAGCTTTTTGTGAGCACAATTGATTTTGATTTGCATCCAGATGATTTAACCAACAATTAAGATCAGCAAACCCTAAATTCAAACCCAATCCCGCTAAAGGATGAATCGTGTGCGCCGCGTCTCCCATTAACAACCAATTCCGACCGCTATATTGCTTTGCGTGACGCATCATCAAAGGATACAGATAGCGCGGGGTCAATAGTTGACATGTACCGAGTTTATTTGAGAACGCTTTTTCAAGCTGCCGTGCAAAATCATCCTCAGATAAACCCATCAACTGCTCGGCATGATTGGGCGATGTTGACCACACGATGGAGGATTGGTGAGAATCCATGAGGGGTAAAAAAGCCAAAGGGCCATCTGGATTAAACACTTGCCATGCTGTGTGTTGATGAGGCTTTTCTGTCTGTACGGTTGAGACCAAGGCATGGTGATGATAAGGCCAGAGCGTAATAGATACGCCTAATTGTTCACGTGTTACAGACTGTGAACCATCGGCAACAATTAATAAACGGGCCTGCCATGATTGCAAATCACTATGAAGCATTATGCCTTCAGGCGTTGATTGAACGCTCTGAATAGCACACTCGGGAATACACACAACACCCTGTTCCAAAACCTGTTGAATGAGTACTTTTTTTAAAGCAGACTCATCGAGGATCACCCCCAATTTATCAGTGCCAATCATGCGCGAATCAAAATCAATATGCGCACCATTCGTTGAATCCCACACATGCATGTGGTGGTAGGGTGAAAGGCCTTGGGGATCAATAGCCGGCCAAATGTCTAGGCGTTGAAGCAGCTGCTGGGAAGCTTGATTAATGGCATAAACACGATTGTTCGGTGTAGCATTAATTGGCTTTGCATCAAGAAGAGCAACTGAAAAACCGCGTTGTCGCATCGCGATGGCTGCCGTTAAACCCATAACGCCACCACCGATAATCAGTACATCAACAAAAGCATCTGTCATGGCTTATAATTCCTTAGCGTTAAGCGGAATACCACAGACTAGATCAGGAATAGTTCCTGCATAACCTCGGGCATATCGAGTTAACTCTTTTTTTAATGCCGGAATGGTATCCAAGGCTAACATCCCACCTAATCGCGCCAAACGTAACCCGGGTATTTTACGGGTAAATAACTCAATTAATCCATCCGTAAAATAAGCAATAGATTGCTGATCATGATGACGAGAGGCCTGATAACGCTTAAGCATATCAGAATCCAATCCTTGATGAACAATACATTGCGCAAGCATCGCCACATCGCGTAAGCCTAAATTAAATCCCTGTCCCGCGACAGGATGCAAGGTGTGCGCTGCATTGCCAATAAAAACAACACGCCCCAAGACCTGCTCAGGCATCAAAACCTGCTGAAGTGGATAAATGGCACGTTGGCCTGAGCGAATAAAACGCCCCAGTCTATAACCAAAGGCCAACTGTAGTTGATGCAAAAAATCGCGCTCAGGCAGTTCCAGCATACGTTTTGCATCCGCAGGCGATAACGCCCAAACCAGTGATGAACGTAAACCGGTCATCGGTAATAACGCCAAGGGACCTGTTGGGGTAAATCGCTCATACGCCACCTGTTGATGAGGACGAGCCAAACCGATATTAGTGACCAGCGCATGTTGTGGATAAATTTTAGTTGTGGCTGTAAGACCACAAAGCGTACGTATTGATGAACGCGTCCCATCCGCGGCAACAATCAAACGTGACCGCACGATTGTCTCACCGGAAGGACAGGTAATCGTTGCTAAACCCTCCATCGGGTCTAGTGCAATTAATCGTGCCGGTGCCAAAATATGGTCTAAATTTAAAACCTGATATAAAGCGCGACTAATGTGCTGCATTTCAACGACGTAACCCAACGGGGTCGTGTCTCGATGAAGACGCGTGCTACCAAAACTCTGCTGCTCTGACACATGGATGGTATCAATGGCTGTTGCGTCTTTTTCCAACAAGGACCAGACATCAAGCATCTTGAATATTTGCTGGCTGGCTGGTGAAAGCGCAAGACTCCTCGCATCAAAAGATTGTGCTTTATCATCTGTAAAAGCGTTTG
>JAJZSG010000008.1 GCA_021849905.1 Pseudomonadota bacterium | reverse complement strand
CGGCAGACCGATGGGCGGGAGAGCCTGATACGAAGCATGCTCATCAGTACAGAGTGTTGAGCCCGGCTGAACGTTGGCGAAGATGTGTCCGATGATTTCCTGCGCCGTGGTACTGTTCAGCGCTACGGCCTTCACATGTCCGCCTCGCTCGCGCATTCCTAGCACTCCGATCTTGCCGACCGCACCGCGCCCTTTGTTCAGCTTCTTGTGTTCGTGCTTGTTCGATTCTTTGCCGCCGATGTAGGTTTCATCAGCTTCAACGATGCCTTGCAGGAATCCGTTGCTGTCGTCATCGTCCTTGTCATTGCCGCACGCTTCGCGCAGGCGCTGGAGCATGAACCACGCTGTTTTTTGAGTAACCCCAAGCTCTTTCGATAGCTGGAGTGAAGAAATGCCCTTGCGCGCCGTTGCCATGAGGTACATGGCATACAGCCATTTATCCAAAGGCACATGAGAGCGCTCGAAGATCGTCCCTGTGCGAACCGTGAAATCAGTCTTGCAATTCAGGCATCGGAAGTACCCGGCCAGCTTGCGCGTCTGGATGCGCTCGACACATCCGCAAGCTGGGCATATCGCACCTTTCGGCCAGCGCCGACCCTCAAGATAGATGCGCGCCGCTTCGGTATGCGGGAATCGTTTGAGGAATTGATAGGTGCTGATCGTCACTTTGTCGTCGGCCATTAGAATTCCCCTTCCATCCATAGCTTGATTGCCTGCTCGGTGAGCCTGCCTAAATCCCAGCGCTCAAGGTCAAGCGTGGCTGTGTTCTCAAGCGTGATGCGGTCTTTAGATGGGTCAGTCGGAGAGTGGCTAACCCTCGCCGTGACACCGGATTTGTGAACCGCAGTGCGGGACACCCGAAAGGGTGTCCATTGCGAGCGCCACGAGCGGTTGCGATGATTCTTACCCATTTGCAAGAAGCTCAGGAAGTGCGCGAGTTACGATTTCCGATGCTGTTTTTCCCATCGCATTCACATCATGCTCGGTAAAAGCCCTGCCGTGCAGAACATTGGTGATTTCAACGGTTTTCCCATCCTTCGACAGATACCACTGCTCTACATAAGGTGTTGAGCCTTGAAAATCCTTGTTATCTGGGAACTCATGGTTAAGCACCATGTTCAAGGCTTGAGAGCAGGCCTCACTGATAATCCAGTTTTTAAGCTCGCCATCTTGATCGTTGTCTTCCCATTGAGCGCGGGCTTCTGATTGGATGGATGCGATTTGTTGTGTAGTGAATTCCATTTTGAATCTCCTTTAAGGGCCCCTGTTCTCCGAGGTGCGAGCAGGTTCGGTTGAACCAGTGACTGCATTGTGGCACATCTAATGTAGGGAGTCAAGTATATAATTCCCATAATTAACGTTATTTTGCGTCTAATTCAGCATTAATTTGATCGGATGGTATTGCACCTTCCACCTTTTTGCCATTTTTGAAGATAATACCCGGTGTGCCTTGAATACCCAGTTTCTCGCCTAACTGGTGGTGCTTGGTAAGCGTTGAGGTATCGCAGTGAGTATTTTCATTGTCAATTTTTTGGGTGAGCATGTAATCATCCCACGCTTTAGCTTTATCCTTGGCGCACCATATTTGAGTTGAACGAAGCGCTGCCTCTGGGTGTAATTCTGTTATCGGGAATAAAAAGGTGTAAATAGTGACGTTATCCAGCCCTTTTATCTCTTCTTCAAGTTTTCTGCAATAAGGACAGTCTGGGTCGGAAAAAATCACCATCTGGCGTTTGCCGTTACCTTTAACACGTTTTATGGCGGTAGATAAAGGTAATGTTTTCCAATCCACCGCGTTAAGAATGTCGAGCCTCTCTTGGGTCAAGTTAATCATTTTATCTGCTTGATAGAGACTACCGGAAAAAAAGTACTTCACCTCTTTGTCAACGTAAATGACCTGATGATCGTCGGTGTCAATCTCATATAAATCCCATACGTTAATTGGGGTAATAGTTTTTATATGACCCATGAGTGCAGGGACTTTTAATTCGACTTTGGATTTTAACGCGCTATTATCAGCAGGTTTGCTGTCAGCAAAAGATTGTGTTGCTGAAAAGCAGGCTAGTGTTAGCGTGGCCAGTGTTAGTAATTTTTTCATTATTTCGCCTTGTAAAGTGAGCATAGTTGAATGTTTTCTTCGCTGTCGATTGAGTTGTAAACAGTTTTTTTTAATTCCTTGCATTGAATTTTCACGCAGTGCCTCATACCTTCGGTTGAAAGCGTTCGCCAAACTTGTAATACGCTATGTTTGCATGTATCGCAATAAAACGATTGCGGTAATATGTCTAGGGCGACACGACCTTGAGTATCCTCTGGTTGATGCGTTTTTGGTGATGAGTCGACGTTTGTTTCGCCAAAATTAAGGTTGAATAGCTCGTCTAATTCTTCGTTATTTTTTTCACTAGAAAATGGCAACAAATAATCGCTGGCGATTTGTTCATCTTGATTCCTTGTTGAGTTTTGTTTTTTAGCCTTATCTAATGTAGGTTCACTATTTTTTTTAGATGTCTTGTTATGGTTGTTCGTTATTTTTTTGTGATAATAAATCATACTCGAAAACTTAAAATTACTGGGTAGCAAAAAAGGCACTTTATCGTCTCTGTTTAACATCTCTACAACTTGTTTATCAGTTAATTTGTTTGATTTTGCCTCTATGATCATATCCATGTAGGGAAGTATTTTTCTATACATAGGTTGTCCTTTAACAAAACCACTGTTAAGTTTATTCGTTTTATCCATCATCACTCTCCATTAATTTTTTTATTGCTTAAATTATACCGTCATTTATTTTAAATTTCACTATTTATCAAAAAAATTAACGGGTTAACAATATAATAGAAAGCTGATTGAAAGACTGAGTGATTTTTGTGCCAAAGCGAAGCCATACAAAACTCATTAATAGCGTTGCGACCAGCGAGGTGTAAACGGCTCCCGCTACATCCATTGGGAAGTGTACCCCGGCAACAACGCGAGATAGCCCTACCGCTAGAGCTAAAATCATAAACAATTTATCAAACGGACGATATTTTTTGAGCCAAAACGCCCACGCGACGGCTGCAATAACACTCACATGATCGCTCGGAAAGCTAGAATCTGGGGTGTGAGTAATAAGACTACTAAAACCCATCACAAAGGGGCGTGGGTGATAATAATAATGCGCTATGAGCGCGTTAATTAACAAAGACACTAGTGCGCTTAAGCAAGCGAAAATAAGGTTCTTTCTGACCCAAAATGACTCTTTCAGCCACATCACCAAGAAAAAAGCAGGTACTAAAAAAATGGCATATTCAGCGACAATGACTACCCAATGATTTATCCAGTTAGGGGTCTCGCTTCTGATTAACGCGAACAACCTTAAATTTAACGCCTCATTCATCTTCGTCATCCAAATGCGGGTAATGGGTTAATATGGGGAAAGGTTGAATAACGCGATACCCCACCCCATCATCGGTGGTGTAGTAGGCGCAGCTTGTTAATATTGAAGCTGCCAATAATGCAACAATTAGGTTTTTTAGCATTAAAGAACCTTGAATTTGATGGTAGAGCGAGCCTCTTGGTTTTCCATCATTTTAAGTCGCTGCCTGTTTTTGACAATAAGCAACTCAGGCATATTGATACCGTATTCTTCATGGAGGGCCAATATTGCTTTATCGCTATGCTCTAACAGCATTGCGTTTTGTTCGTGCTGAGAGGCTTTATACAACAAATCTGTTGTGCGGATTGTATTAATATAACCAGCGATTTTTTTTGCATCATCGCTATTTAATTTTTTATCAAGAGTGCTTTCTGTCATCTTTTTCTCTCCCTGTTCACCCTGAAAAAAAGGGCCGTTTTTCGCTATATCGCTCTAACTTCGTTTTTTTATTAAGCTCACGGCTCTTGTTATTGTATGGTTACTATACCAATCAAAGACGCTTAAGTCAATATGATTTACACTGTTAAACATAAAATAATTAATTTTTTTTAATTCAAAGTTTATTAACTCACGCATTTTCTTGATTTTCGTTGTTTGTTAATCGCCAACCTAAAAGCTCATAACGCCATTCTTTTGTGCGTTTGTTCCAGTATTCGATTCTTTTCTCAGCCAGCAAACACAAATCCTCAAGCGCGGTTACTGTCCAGCCGGGACAGTTTTTGTTGTTGAACGCACTTTCAAAACACGCCCCTGTTTCGACAAAGGTTTTTCTAAAAAACAACTCAGGCATATTAAGCATGTTTATTTTTTCTCCACTCGGTTGATATTGAATTATGTTCTTTATTATTAAACGACTCCAGACTCCCAATGACGATGCAAGACATCATTGAGTTTTGCGTACACATCGGCATAGCTTACCAATGAAAACAAAGCGAAAAACTGGGTAAACAAGGTAACGCTTAAGTTTAACTTGTAGGGTGTAGCGGTTAGTTCGCTTAAAAACCATAACCCCAGTGTAAGGGTAAACATCAGAATAATTGAGCAGCGAGCCATAGCACCCAGACGATACAAGTCACCAATTACGCCACGATTCACCAGACGGTTAATAAGTAGATTCTTGTTGTGATTGTTAATTAAATGGTTAATGCGCTTCTGGTGGTGATTAAAAACTGCCACGATCAACAGGGCCGCCGCAAGGTTAAATAACCAGTCATGGTGCAGAGCCAGTCTGTCTGTGTATTCGATGATTTTTTTGTGATGGGTGTTAAAAAAGTAAACGCTACAAAATACGCTAACGATAAACGGAAACACTTTGTGAGAGAGCCTAGTCATTCGGTTAATCCTGATTGTTTAACGAATAACCATAATATACTAAATTAGTATATTTGTCAATGATAAACAGTATCAATCAAAATTAATTTAAATTGCCGTATAACTTAAATAAATCATAAGCATAGTTGGCAATCCAGAGAGACAAAAAAGCGCATAACAGCCAAAACTGAACAAGCGTCTCGTTAATTTTACCTAATATATAAAGCTGTACTTTTCTCATAATTCCTTTGTTTTACAAACGAAAACGATTAGCTTTTGCTAAATCCAAGTCGATTGATCTACTTAATAATTTTGAGCCTGAAAAAATAGTGCATACCATTGGAAAGACTAAAAGGAAAACATGTCCTCTAAAGTAATCGTTGTAATATCCCGCTACATCAGATGCTATAAAACTTAAAAAGGTAAAGAAAAACGTTATTTTCAATGTCTTTTCAAAATCCAAATAGATCATTTCGTTATGGCTTGCTTTCTTTTTCATCTCAAATTTTACGATAATGGTGAATATCAACACCATGTAATTAAACAATCCAGCAAACACCAAATACCCATAAAACATATTTTCAGACACAATGGCCGGCAAATACACGTACAGCAGTAAAGCTGAAATGCTCATGTAAACGGAGTCCATGTACTCTTTTGGTATTTTGTAAAATTCCACCTATATCTCTCGCAAAATGTGTTTTGTTTTTTTTATTTTACATGAAAAACAGTGCAAATCAAAACAAATTAACACTATTTTTAATGTTATTTAAGTGGGGATGAAGCATCCAAGTGGGTTACACGCGTTGCACCGCCACCACCTAACACCTGAACGCGCTCACCTACGCGAAATTGCTCGTCTGCCCCTTGTGTGACTGCGATCACATAGCCATTATCCAGACGCAGTGTGATCTCAACCCCCTTTTGGGTTGACATGTTGTTTTGGGCTATATTGCCAGCAGTGGCTCCCGCCAGCGCACCCAAGGCGACTGATGCCTCGCGCCCAATCCCTTCCCCCAGAGCGCTACCTAATGCAGCACCTGAAATACCGCCACCTATTGTTCCGGCCAACGCTGGCGTGTCTGATTGAATGCGAACTTCTCTGACGCTTTCAACCGTGCCTAAGCGAACGCTCTGCTCACCTCGCACTTGCGACGTGGTGTAGTCTGCCCCGCCTACTCCTGTATTGGCACAGCCGGATAAGGTTAATATTGCCGGGATAATGATAATGCTTAGTTTTTTAATTGCGGTCATGTTGGTTCTCCTTGAAATTAACAAGCTCAATGTTTCTAACATATTCTCACCTCGTCAATTTGATTGCTTTCTAACAGTTAGCATCAAACTACTCTTGATACCAGCCAAACGCTTTTGCGCCTGATGGTTAACCTCGTGCTTTTGCTGATTCGACATATCAAGCCAGTTACCAATCTCGTTAAGCGTTCTACCACAACCTAAGCATACGCCATTAACCACTTTGCACACCTTAACGCATGGCGATTGAGTGTTATTGGGTGTAATAGTGGGTGCTGGTTGTTTTGGCATTACTCCCCACCCATATTGTTGCGCCGTTTGGCTTTAGCCATTATTTTTTCAATTTCTTGACTGCTTGTGTTGCTGAAAACATGGGTTTTGCCACAGCTACATTTATTGCAAATCAGTAACTCTACGCCGATTAGCTTTTTTTCACCGCTACGGCCTTTGTCTTGCAAAACAAAGAAATGGCGAGAGGTGTATTCGTGATAACAGCCCGATAACACCAAGCCTAGTATTTTGTCGGTTATCGCACCACAATTTTCACCGATTCTGCTAAATTGTTTTAACAATGTCTGGTTCGGGTCAAGGATTAACGACAGTGCACCAACCACCACTGTCACTAAAAAATAGTCTATCGCTGGTATTGATGCCATTTATTCCTCTTAAAACCCGAACAACGAATGACGTGAATAGCGGTGTTCGTGGTTGTTATTACCGTAATTAATGGGTTTTGGTAAATCCATCATGTCAGGATTTTTACCGGGTAGAAAATCAATGCCTGATATTTCTTTTAAACGTTGCGCTGAAATAACATCATAATGCTCACTGTTACCGTTAACGTTTAACTCCACATAAGCGGCGGCTTTGTTGGTGTAGCGGTTATATACCAGCTTAAAAATGTGATCAGGAACAGGAATGCGGTTATGAATATAGCGTACTTGATTCGGCTCTAAAAATAACGGCCCTGTATAGACATATATATCACCCACCTGTTTCGCGAGATGGCGAACTGCCGCCTCAATATGAGCATGAAGCCCGCGATTGTTGTCTGGTGCTTGTGGAATCATGTTAGATAGCACAAACGTGTCATATTCCGAGGCTTGATTCCACGAATCAGCATCAGGAGCCATGTGCCCCCTGTCGTAACCTGATCTCATATAATCGCTTAATTCTGCGCGGTCTTTATGGGGTAGCCTGTCATCGGGTCTGAATGAATCGGTGCGCTTTTGGCCGTAATGCTCAACAACATGCTGGCGGGTTAAATGCTCAAGTGAAAACAAAGGCAGTTTCCATGATTCTGAATAATAAGTAACAAACCCACCGTTAGGCGCACACAGTATTACAGGAGAGGTGTTGATTAGATTAATTTGCGGACCGACACCGGGATAATCGTCAAGGCAGGCGTTGTTCTCTAGCGCGTAGCTTGAAAAAGACAACAAACAAGCACCCATCAATACTATACGTTGCATAAATGTGATCATTATTCCCTCTCCCCCGTTATTGCATAACTAATTAACATGGTTAAATAATATACTAAATTAGTATATTTGTCAAGTGAAAGTTAGTGTAATTCAAAACCTTACTTGACCGAAGTTGTTTGATGTATCAATCTTTTTTTTGTTGTTTTTATCTGGGGTTTGAAAATAACGATGACAATAAGATAACCATACCTCATTGCAAAATGGATGACTTTGGGCGGCTTTTTTTAAAACAGGTTCAGCTTCTATCCAGCGTTCATTAGCGACCTCTTTTAAGTATTCGTATATTGAATAAATATCTTTGGATGCGATTATTTTATCCTCCAGACCGCGCCAACGTCCCTTAATTACTTCTTGTGCGTATCTCATAATAACCATGTTATTAGATTGATTTAATGTTAGCAGGGTTTCCTCTGCATCAAACCATCGTCCTTTGATGACTTTATTAGAGTAATCAATGACGGTGCTCATTATTTGCCTGAAATTCATGCCTTGTTGATTTTGGTTGTTTTTTAAATCATTTAAAATGTGATGCTCAAGCTCCAGCCATCGTCCTTTGATGACTTTTTGGTTGTAATCAATAGCTGGCTCATAAAGATCTGAAATAGAGTAAAAATTATGTTTAACGCCATCTAATATTAACCGCTCTGCATCAGGCCAGCGTGTTTGTATAACGTTCTTGCTGTAATTAACGATGCAATCTAAATGTTTTTTGGCCTCGTCAGATGTGGTTTTTGGGTCGTTAAGTTTATTTTTAGACCGTTTCAATAAAACAGTTTCTGCCTCAAGCCATCGTCCTTTAATAATATTTTTGGCGTAAGGGGTTATTTTGTCTAACAGGTTTCCTTTTTCAAACTCTTTAATGAGTTGTTGTTCTCCCTCACTCCAGCGACTATCCCCGTTGTTTTGGTGTTTAATAATAATCCTTTCGCAATAATCAATAATTTTTGAGCGATTACACGTCAGCAGGTCAATCTCAAGCTCTGGCCAGCGACCTTTAATGACTGACTCGGCGTAAGCTAATGCTGTGTAAGTTTCTAATAATATCCGAGGTTCCCCTTCGATAAATCTGTCTTTAATTACATTTTTTGCGTATTCAAGTGAAGCGTAATCGTCTTCTGAGATGATTCTCTCGGCATCTGGCCAACGATCTTTTAATAACCATTTTGCGAATTCAACGCATAAGTCTGAGTTATGACTGGCTAGTATTTTATGTCCAAGTTCAGGCCATTTTTCTATATTGAAATGCATAGCATAACGAATAGCATACAAAAGACCGTCTGCTGTTATGTCAAGAAACTTTTGCTCTGCCTCTGGGTCTCTTTGTCCGATAAAGTTTTTGAAAAAACTATAAATCATTTTGCCGGGTTCTTCGCTGTCTTGAATCTCTCCTGACAAGACTTTTCTTCTGGTGTCTTGAAAAAACTTGCTTAATATTGGGTGCTTATGGACAAAATAATATAATTTAATCTTATCAATACGCTCGTCCTTGTCGTTCATAAACTGGCCTGAGCCGATATGAAACTGATATTTTTTTCCACTCGCATCGCGCCACACGTAAAGAGGGTCATCAAAATCGTTGTTATAAACATCAAACATATTGTCGTCAAGCTCTCTTGCGGCGGTACACCATTTTGTTCCGCGTCCAAGCTCAATACTGGCATTGACTGTTAAAGGCACTGCAAGCTGCCCCAAAGGGCCGTTATAAAGTATTTGACTGTCTTTGATCACAGGAAACGCCCCTGATGTTAATTCGTTGGTTTGATATAAATCCGGGTGCAACACATTGTCCACCAGTTGATCTAATTGATGAAGGTTGAAATCACGCACATTGCGTTGCATTTCAGGGAGTCGGCGTTTGATTTTGTCGTAATTTGTGATCAGTGTTCTAATGCGCGGTTCATCTTCCAAGCGAAAACGCTCACGACTTAACTCGTGACAGAGCCATAGCATATATTTTTTTTGTGGTGTTGGGTCAATGCGTTTTAGTGTATCCAGTACCTCTTGAATCGTCACCTTTTCACGTTGCGCTATATCTACAAGCTCATCGCCCATTTGCTCTAATATTTTCTGATCACGACTCATTGTTGATCTCAATCCTTCAACTAAAACGGCTGACAAAGCCATACTCGCAACACAAACAACCGCTTAACAGCAAGTCTGCGTCATGTTCCTGCTGGTACATGGGTTGACTCAAGGTTGCCACATAATCACCTGGGCTTTCGTTGCGTTGCCATTGTCTGAAATCGCTTAGTTGTTGTGCTGTAAGCCCTGTTGTATCACCGGAATGCAATATCCTTTGCCAAAAAGCAGGCAAAATTCGAGAAATTAATCTCCCCTCTTGATGTAACGTTTTCTGTTGATCAAGATAGTCTTCACAAAATAAGGTTTGGTTTGTATTCATGTGGCTTAGTATCCTTTTTTTTGCCATGAAAAGCAATTCAAAAAACACTGTAATTCAAAAATATCACAAAATTTAAAAAAAGTTTTAAAGCTCAACAACGACCGGCTTCCCGCCCACATACAAGTCTTTAACACCCATTTGTTTTAGTTCAAACTCGGCAATTTCCAGCCAGTTGGTGCTAATCAGCACAGATTTGGCGATATTAGGGCTTACTTTTTTCCAGTAAAGCTCTCCCGCCTCCATCTCGATTGTGTTGGCAAGGTCGATCACCGTGCCAATGAAATCGTCAAGCCACGAATAATGCTGGACGACAGTCTCGTAAACAAGTCGCGTTGAGTGGTTTGACCAGTTGTTTGATTTTTTTGGTTTGTTCAATTTTATCTCCTTGAAAAATAAATATGAGGTGACGTTTATTGGGGATTCGTCACCTCAAAGCTGCGGGGCGCAGCGTAGGTTGGGGTTTTACCCTCTCTTTTTATTTTTTTCTTCTTGTTCTTTCTTCTTCTTCTCTAACTGCTTTTTTATGTTCTTCTTCTTCTTTTTTCTTCTTATTATTGGGGTTTGCTCTCTCTCGCCCTGTTATATTGCTTCTTTTTCCTCTATTTCCATGCTATCAATCACTTCGTCTAACGCTGTGTTTATCGACTCCCAGTTAATACCAATGTTCGCGTCAAAGCTGTCTTTAACCACATCTAATACTCTTTGTGCGACACCTTGATTAATTAAGTCAGCTATGTCAATGTGGCAAGGTAGGTCTGCTTCAGCCAATACCGCATACACATCTTCTACCGTCCACGTTTCCAGTAAAAAAGCAGGGTTACAGACCTTTTCGCACATATCCTGTATTTTACTTTCCAGCATCTCAAGTGAACCTGCCTCTTGAATTTGCTTGTCAGTTACTTTGACGGTCAAGGTGATCTCTTTCATTCTTGCCTCCTTGGTTGGTTTTCATATTCTTTCTTGAGTGCTAGATAGTCTTGAGTTTTAGCGGTCTTTAACCAGCTTAAAAAATCGTCCTCACGGGCTTCTATTGGTTTAACCATAAACTCATCGCACCACATATCAGACAACACCTCATCGAGATCACACTCTAAATGCTTCAGCTCTTTCGGGAGTTTGATGTCAAGCCCGTCAATATAGTCTGTTACTGTAAACTCGATACCGTCATATTCAAAAATATGTTTCGATGAGATTATCTCTGACTCGCAAACCCCAAGATGGGTAATCTTCTTTTCATCAATGCTATTTGTTGCGTAATCTTGCGGTTGGCTCATGTTATTTCACCTCCAGCTTCATGCTGATTAGCAAATCGTATATCCGAATAGACTCACTTTTAATCACTTTTACGCTGACGCAAGCGGGGTTAAACAAGGTGCTAAAAATATGCTTGGCTCGCTCAGACGTTGCCACAAACTCAACTTCGGTGGTATTAAAATCAAACTGGCTAATTTGTACGTCCATGTTTTTCCCCTGTTGGTTTGTGTTGTCATGTTAGATACATATTATACTAAATTAGTATATTTGTCAAGATATATTTTATTTTAATCAGTGTTTTTCGTTAAATTAATGCTACCCAATATTTTTCCAGTTTTCCTCGATAATGGCTGTAAATAAACGTGTTTGTGTTCCCCGTTTTCTTTTTTTAAATCACCGTCATTCTTAACTGATCTAAACACGCCTCAAGCCAAATCCTTTTTGCACGAGCTTCTTTTTGGCTTATCTCACCATCGCAATAGAGGTTTTCAGGCTCAAGATCGCTCTCGATTTCACGTAATATTGTTTGTCGATCTTCGTGGTTAGAAATATCCAACGGTTTTTGCAGAAACATTAATCGCCAGTTGTTGATCTGTTTTATGTATTGATCAAGTTCTTGACCCATTTGACCCACCTTTGGTTTATTATATTAGGTTATATTATACACACAATGTATGTAATTGTCAAGAGGGGTGGTGGTTTTTTTGCTATACGAGGGCGTGTTTGCCCTCGTATTTTAGTCTTGCAACTATTTAACTACATAAGCATCGCAAAAGCACCCTTTGAAATCGCAAGCACAACCTTTCAAGGTGTAGCGTTTTCCTGTATCAATGTCTGTTACGGTGGCCTGCCATGTTCTACCGCGATTGAGTTTAACCGCATCGCTCATGGCGATATAAAACTCCAGTCGTTCAGTGCTATTCTTGCTGATTTTCGGAGTGCAGATTTGTTTTTCGGTTATCGGGTAGCTTGCCAGTTGATATGTCGCCATAATTATCCTCTCTTGATTAATTTTTTTTCAACAAACCAATTAAAACAATCTCGTTGTAATTGTCCTAATCCTCGTGTTCTTCGTTTAAATCCTCGTCTTCATCTTCATCTTCATCTTCATCATCGTCATCGTCATCGTCATCGTCATCGTCATTTAACATTGGCTCCACCACTTGATCTAACGCTTGGTCGAGTGAATCAAACGCCCAATCGGGTAAATACCTTAAAACGTCCAGTTCAGTGCCGTCTGATAGGGAAACAGTAATGCATTTGTAGCCAGTGATGGTAGTCATAGTTATTCTCCTTTGTGCTCGATTACTTCATCAATCTGAAAGCCTGTGCCGTCTACTGGCTCGAATGGTACTTTGCCGTCATGCACTTTTGCTAGTGCTTCTTCTTCGGTTTCAGCTTTAATTTCCCATTGGTAATACACTGTTTCGCTTGCTTCAACAATAAAAGTTTTCATGTTCAATCTCCCATGATTTTTAATAACCACTCTTCACTCTTTCTGTTTACTCGTTTATGCCAGAGTAGTCCTCTGCGTCACATTCCAAATCCTCTTCATATTCTGCGTTTTCAGCCTCTTCTTCTTCCAGTTCATCACGGATACGATTAGCCCACTCATCTAACTCGATTTGCGGGGTAAGGTAAATCACGTCTTCCACCAACTCGTGAAAATAACAATCAAAAAGAGCGTCAATCATTCGCTCTGCCACCTCTTCGCCATAAGTTTCTTTAAGTCCATCAAGAGATAACTTGCTTTTTAGTAAACTGGTTTCGATTTGTGTGTTCATGTCCACCCCCTCTTATCACATTGCGTTAGCGTATGGTGTTATAATACATACATTGTATGTGTTTGTCAAGAATTAAATGCACTATTTGTTATTAGAAAAATAAATGGTTTGTTTGTTTATGATAAGTTTTTAATTATGATTGTTGCTGTTTATCAAAACTGGTGTGATACCACGTGTGATACCGCGAGTACCGCGTATTATCTGGCTTTTTGGGTGGTGTGATACCACTGTGATACCACTGTGATACCACTGTGTGATACCACCCTATTTTTTTCTATTTATTTGGTAGTAATGATGGGTTGCGTGAGGCGGGTTTAGTGTGGCTGTTGGCGTGTTTTTGGTGTTGGTAAACGCAGGTATCCCTCACAAGCTCTGGGTGTTTTTCTTGCAATGCTTGTGGTAATTGACTAAGACAGGCAAGCGTTAGTGTTGATGTGCCACAAACCAATATGACAAACAGCACAATCTGTTTAATTGTTTTATAGCTCATCTCATCACCCTATTTATTGTCCTATTCTTGTTTGTTGGTTTATCTTCCAAGCCTGACAGATTAACGCGGTGATAACAGTTAGCGTCAATAATTGTTTTGTTTATTCGGCTCTCTGGCGGGTTAATAAACTCCCGTCCAATCATTTCATCTTCAAGCTCAAACATTGATTTGCTTTCATAACCAACAAGCCCTCTTTTTAATAATTCAGTCGTTTTGTCTATATCAACACCCGCAATTCCAGCAAAACTTTTTAATTCCTCATTAACAAGTCTTGTTATCATTTTTCCTCTTTGAGTAGCCAGACTCGTTTCGATAACCTCCAACTCATCTCTCCCCTCGTCCCCAATCATGTCCCACTCCACCTCAACAAAATCACCAGCAATCATGTCGTTTTTATCAAGCGAGGCGGTTTCTAATATGTCGCCATTGAGTGTGTAAGCGTTACCGCCATTGATTATCACTGAAAAATATTTATCCATTATGCCCTCTCAATTCAAAGTTTGTTTTTTAATGTTTTTAACTGTTAATCATTATATTCTGTTAGCTTGCGTTAGTCACTTAATGAGTCGTCACAAGCCAACTCGTATCGCTTCATGGACTTTGCGATGGCTTTAAAATTCACCTGACTTACATCAAGCTCGGTTAAGCCGTATCCTGCAAGGGCTTCTTGAGTAACAACACCACTTTTGCCTTGCTTTTCCATTAAAACACACTCTTTTAGTGTCGTCTCGTACTGCTCCCATGTCCAACTTTGACCCTCTTCAAACTCGTCCAGCCAGCCAACTCCATCAAAAATAATGTCATTAACAAATTGCGTGGCTTGGTTTTCATTGGCAATCATATTCCCTTCCCCTTTAAAAAAATGACTCGTAATACTCTCTATCAAGACCCAAGTTTTCAATAATATCAACGGGAATAGAGTCAAAAGTCTCTCGGTAATAACAGCTTTCCTCGCCATTCTCAAAACAGCCAACAAAACCATAACCCAGCTCTTCATAATAAGCGGTTACTTTAAAGCCGTAATCGTCAATCAAATGTTGATAAAAAGCAGTAGGTGGCGACCATGCTGTATTAAAAACGACAACTATCTCTTTGTCGTCAATAAATTCAGCCTCGTGAAAATCGTCATCAGGCTCCCATTTTGTTCCCCACTCACCACAAGCGAAATCATAGTTCGTGCCGTAGCCGTAGCGTTTTTCTAATTCCCCAACCTTTTCGTTACACTCTTTCATCTCATCTTCGTTGGCAGAATACGTTTTATCAATATCACGCAATTCTTCAGGGATAGGAACGAATGTGCTGAAAGGGTTGCCAGCATCAAAGGCGTTTTTTAATTTATCCAGCATATTGCGGTCAGCGTGTTTGAAGTAAACAACATTTTCGCACCAGTTTGGCATCATAGCTCTCCTTAAAAACCACCCCCTGCGAGGTGGCTTGGGTTAGATGAATAGTATTAAACCTGTTCTGCTTCCGTCTCTTCTCTAATACGCTCAATCTCATCTTGCAGAGAAAAAAGCTCTATAAGATAGTAAGGGAGTTCTTCAAGGCTATTGAATTCATAGTAATCAGACCCGTTTGAGTCAAAAGAGCCAGCAAAAACAAGGCCACCCTCAAAATAATGAGCATCAACATCAAAGCCGTAATCGTCTATAAGGTGCTGATAAAATTCAATGGGTGGTGTCCATGCAGAATAAAAATTAACGGAAAAAGTGTAGCAGTCGGTGTTTCCACTGGTGGTTGTAACAATGTTAATTTGCTCTATTTCGCATGATGGCTCCCATTTTGTTCCCCATTCACCACAAGCGAAATCGTAACTTGTGGTGTAGCCATAGCGTTGCTTTAATTCTTCTCTCCTTTTTTCGTATTCTTTCAATTCGTCTTCGTTGGGGGAATACGTTGCTTCAACAGCACGATACCCGTCAGGGATAGGAACGAATGTATTAAATGGGTTGCATTGTATAAAAGCGTTTGCTAGTTTACTTAACACCTCTTTGTCTTTGTGGCTGAATGTGGCAATGTTTTCGCACCAGTTAGGCATAATATTCCCCTCTTGATATGACGTTGTTAAATGAACAGTGTATGGTGTTATAATACATACAATGTATATATTTGTCAATACTTTTTCCTGTCTTTTTCGCTATATAAAACAAAAAAAATAATAAAAAAAATAGCTGTTTCCTCTTGACATTTACATACAATGCATGTATTATAAACACACTAGGTCAAGCAATAAACGAGGGGGATATATGAAAGTCATAGCTAAAAAATCCTATGGTGATTGGGTGGTACGACTGGAAAGTGATGTTAATAGTGACGTTCCTTTTTTGGTCACGCTTTGTTGCGGTAATAAAAGAATTGATAAGCGTTCTTGTGAGTCAAGAGGTTCTGCTGGTGAGTATTACAGGGCTTTTATGGCAATCGCAAAATCTCGTTTTAATCCAATTTGATGGAGGTGTTTATGTCTAAAGTTGCCGAAAGAGAATTGTTGTTTTTATCTCTTGAGCAATGGGTTGAGAGATACAAGCCCATCATTAACCCGTTTGATGATAACGCGAGCTTTGATGGTTTTATGTTTGAAACATACGGGGAAGAGTTTTTATATGTTTGTTCGCAATCCTCATTGAATGTTTGGACATTGATAGAGCAAGACTGTAAGCCTGTTGTTGAGAGTGATGGTTATGTTCGTGATTACGAGCAATTTGTGGTTTCAGGTATGGCGTTTGTCGATCGCGTAGGTTATTTCGTGACCGAAGAGGCATTTGAAAGCGGGCAATTAGTGTACGTTAAAGATTGTTAGGGGAAATTTATGGATTCATATAACCAAAAAATTGAGTTAGACATAGAAACACTAGAGGTTCTTGCTGACAAGTCAGATTTGTTGTTGTCGGACAATTTGATTCAATTTGCGTTATTGGTTCAAGAACGCTTGCTTGAAACAGGAGGTGTAACAGAAAACGCAACAGGTAAGGTGTTAGATTAAGCGACTCAATGAATTCATGGCGTTAGGAATAAACTAAGGAGACAAAGAATGAGCCAATTATTGCTAAACAAGAAAGAATCAAAAACTATCATGCAGGTGCTTGAATACGTGCTGGAGAGTGAATACGAGCATTACCAATCGCTCGTTAATGAAGGACAAAATACAACAAATCATGTGTACAAACTGGCTTTTGATTTGCACAGCAAAATCAGTCAGCACATCAAGAGTGACTCGTCAGCTGCCAAGCCCAGTGTTGCACCCCAGAGTGATGAGGATTACTTGCTTAACCCTGAAACAGGAACGGTGGTCACACGTCTGGAATGGCGAACTAACGCCAAGCTGGTTGATGAGGAAATGATGGGAAAGCCACTTAATATTAACAAGCTCGTCCTTGTTAGAAAGAACGATCAAGGCTGGTGGGAGGCGATTTAAGGTGACTGATTTATCTAAATCGTAACTTTAGTGATAGGTTGTTGCTAGAAAACCACAAAAAACCAAAAACACTTCTTGGTTTAAAAAAACATACCGGATCAAAAAAATAATTATTAAATATGATAATTAAACGTTTTAAAAACTATAACTTTTGTTATAGCAA
This sequence comes from Pseudomonadota bacterium, assembly GCA_021849905.1. Classification (GTDB taxonomy): domain Bacteria; phylum Pseudomonadota; class Gammaproteobacteria; order Legionellales; family Legionellaceae; genus DDPF01. The sequence goes on along the minus strand of JAJZSG010000008.1, from coordinate 12,573 downwards.
ATTTTTAGCGGTTTGAATTTATTGAAATTTTTTTCAATAATTAATAAAGCAAGTACTTAAAATACATCTTAAATGAATCAAAAAAAACAAGCGAGGTTGTTTTTGTCTATTGTATTTCAAAAAAACTATATTTAATAAAAATGTAAAATTTGTTACTCATATTTTATAAAAAGTTATCGTAATAATTTTCAATATAAGGTTTTGTATATGTATTTTTTTAGTAAAATAATGTTATAAATCAGCGTGTTATCTAAAATTAAATTTAGCTTAATAATGTAATAATTAGTTACAAAATAAATAATGGTGTAAGCGATTGTAGTTGTTTGATTTCTTACTTGTTTTGATATACATTGTTATTGAGTAATTATTCAAGAGTAGTAAAAAAAAACAAAACAACATACATAACACATATTTTAGGGGCGACTATGCAAAGAGAGAGAGCAAATAAAGATAGACTGATTGTTCAATGTTTGAAGAAAAACGGGCAATTTTTGTTCGATGCACAAGAGAACCACGTAACTGTTTTTTTTGATTTCAATTCACTGGTTCGTTCATGTCTGATGATCCAGTCGTTATATAGTAATACCGCAAAATCCGAAATTGATGCTGATGATATAATGAAGTCGGTACAACGTCATGGTGTGATTACAAAATCCGATGGGGAGTTGTATTTCTCATTTTCTTCGGACCTAAAGTTATTTAATTTTATTTTGTCACTTGAAAGAAAGATGGGTTTTGTGACACCGAACGCAAAAAAAATGGAGCGTTTTGTGAATTTTATGTATCACAAAGTCCAATGTCACCATCGTGAACAGTTGCACCTCACGTCAAAGAAAGCTGCCTGATGGTGAACGATAAGACAATCTGGCAAATTGAAATCCTGTTGCAAGCAGTCTTGGATTCACTTGACGAGTCAACTCGCGGTGAGATTCGAGGTAGCTTGCAACAAATACTTGGTTTTTGTCGATCAAAACAAAACGCGTTCAATAACGATCAAATCCAATTTATCAATTCGCTGATTGACCAAAAAATTAAACAGGCAAACCAAAAAAATAATAACGTTCAGGTTGACAACAATCAAAGTCAAAAACAAGCCAAAAAAACAAAGCAACACCCTCACCTATCCAGCACCGCGTCTTAGAGTAAAAGCGTTTTTTTGTTAAAAAAAGCAGAGCAAACACGTTGACTTATACATGCAAAGTATGTATAATAAAACCTAACGCAATCAAAGAGGGTAAAACCATGTTAGTGATACTGCACCCATTCGATTCTGATTTAGATGCGATAGAGTTAAAGGACGGCACGAGATTCACGAGAGTTGAAATAGAGGCGTTTGATAGCCTTGTTCATTCTGAAAAGGATTGGCTTCTTTGGACAAAAGAAGACAAGGCAAGACACGATGAGTTGTGTGAGATGCAAGAAAGATTGCTTAAACTTTTAGACTAATGCGATGAAATACATTGTTCACGCAACGCGCGTTGTAGAATATACACTCACTGTTGATGCAAAAAACGAAGCGGAAGCTGTTGATAAAGCCAGTCTTGCCGAAATCGAACTGTTCAACGCAGGGGAAACGTTGGATTTTTTCATTGATGATGTTACGCCTTGTAATTAACCAATACTTTAGTTATATATTTTTTTGAAAAACACTAATTTTAGTGTTGACATGATTATTTGATTCCGTATAATAGTTTTTGCGGTGACGTTTTTATTATGTTTTCCGGCATCGCTTCCTTAGTAGTTTTGCAGAGCTAGTAATACCCCGCGCCACTCCTTTCCCTTGTTTTCAGGCGCGGGTTCTCATATAACCAAAAATTAATTCCAGTAAAAACCAACAAAGCAAACCCTTCTTTTCCAAAAGAGCGTATCGTTATTGCTTCGCAAAAAAAGAAAAAAATAAATAAAAAAAACAATAAAACCCTCTTGACAATTACATACAATGTATGTATAGTAAATCCTAACAGAACACATTTAGGAGGGTTGAATATGTTAATCAGCTTACACGAAAAAACAACGCTAGGTTGGAAACCTGTCAAAACATTACCTCACGACTCTAAAGAGTGGGATGAATTTGATCGCGACTGGATTGAAACATTATTTAATATGGGTTCAGTTGATTTGAGAATTGGAAACCTCATGTACACAGTGGAATCTAAAAGTATAGCTGGTTAATTATTACTGTTATCAATGGAGGATGCCATGAGTCTATATGCTATTTGTTTGTATAACTCTTACCTTTATTCGTTTTATTTTAACCCAATAAACTATTTTGATATTCAGTGAGGTTCAAAACAATGATAAGCTATATTAAAGAGCTACCGTTTTTGTTTTCGTTAATGGCGATTAGCGTGGTGTCTTGTTTGTTTTTATCAGAGCTATACCTGTTTTGTCGCCTGATCGTGTTAATTGTTATCGAGGTTAACAAGATGGTGATTTTGAATGTAAACACAAAGATTGATAATAAAAAATGGAATAAATCATGCTCGCCTGTCGCGTAATGCTTCCTGATAGTGAGGCTCTGGTTTACGTTTTTGACGGGTCAGATCAAGGTGCGATAAAGGATGTCATTAAAGCACTTGATCGTTTCGGGTCGGTACACACAAAAATTGAATTAATCAACAAAACATCACAACACAACAAGGAGAGAGGCCATGATTGCACTTGAGGTTAATTGGTTCGATGAAGAGTTAGATCGTTACTATGGTCACAATAACCAAGGTCGCGTGTATGGCGTATATATATACGATTGTGACGATTACGATGAAGCGTTAGAGGGGGACGCAGACATTATTGAAGTTCACTGGTTTAAAGAAGAAGATGAGGCGCTTAAGCTGGCCGATAAAATCAACACGGAACACGAGCAAATTAACGCGTTTGAGTATAGCGATATGGTTTGTGGAGAGATGGTTTTTAAGTGAGTTTTAATCAAACGCAAGCTCTGGAAGTTGTTGCAATGGTTCACGAATTAACAGGGATGCGTGATCCTTATACGGTGGCACACGAAAGACGGGTGGCTGAAATCGCCTGTCTTGTGGCCTCTGACATGGGCCTTGATGATGACACGATTACAGGGTTAAGCGTTGCCTGCCACCTGCATGATGTTGGCAAGATCATGGTGCCAGTGGAGATTTTAAACAAACCCGGCAAGATCAGCGAATGGGAGTTGGGTTTTATCCGTCAGCACTCACAATCAGGTTACAACATTTTGCGACACATCCCTCTTCCGTGGCCGATTGCAACCATCGCCTTGCAGCACCACGAAAGACTTGATGGGTCAGGTTACCCGCACCACCTCAAGGAATCCGAGTTGCTGCTGGAGTCGCGTATCTTATCGGTGGTGGACACTTTCGAGGCGATGGCATCAAACAGACCGTATCGTTTTGGCTTGGGTGTGGACAGAGCGATGGACGAGCTAATATATGGCGCTGGTGTGCGCTATGATAGCCGCGCGGTGTATGCCTTGAAGCGCTTGGTCGATCAGGGCGTGGTTTTAATTAACGACTAAAACATCCGCCCTTTAACTCTTCAAATTTCTATTACGTTTCTTTTCTCAAAATTTGTGATACGGGCGTATCAACATCCAATTTTCTTTTGAAAAACACTGTAAAATAATAGTATTTCAGGTAAACTTGTGGATAAAAGTTAATTTTATTTGAGGTGATTTTTTATGCTCCCCATTAACGCAAATCTGAAAGAGTATCTTTTGGATAAAGTAACAATAACCAACCCATCAGATAGCGATGTCGTTCATCCGTTTTTTGGATTAAAAACAGATATTGAATTTCAAGACAGGCTGGAAACACGCGATTTCTCCTGTTATTTATTCAAAGAAGGAGCCGGTGAGCTTGCAGTATCCAATTATCTCATCATTAACTATAACTCTCAGGATGAGGCTGAATACCTAGGGTTTATGTTAGACAGTAATGAGTTTAACGCGCTCACTGGGCTGCATAAAAAACCTGTCGATTATACAGAAGAGGTTAACGCAAACGACCGTTTTCTTAATATTGCCTCAAGTTTAAAACAATTAGCAGTCTTTAAAAACGTCACTCTAGCCCACTCTTTCGATGATCTGATTGAGCGTGTGACAGCCAAATTTAATGAGCAGTCTCGAAGCGGTTCTCAAGAAGAGAGCATGGATGACGACGTATGGGATTACGATCTGGATGATGATGATTCAGAGGGTGCCAAAGAAATCGACTTGAGTCACTTGAGTCTGGCCGATACTGATAATGGTGCTGATGCAGGTCAATGGAGCACCGTTGATACTGATATTGGCAGCGAAATTAAAAACAATCCTGTTCATACAGAAAACAATCAGTATATTAATCAAGAAAACAACCAAGGAAGCACTCAAGAAAATAATCAAGTTTTAATGGGTGGCACCTCTGTTACCGATGAAGATAAAGAGACGCATCCCTACCCCGCTATGTCTCACGAGCTAATGTACACCGATACTTTCGGTCCTATTGTTGACCGGATTCAATTTCAATATTCCTCTTATTATCTGCACAAACAGCAAGATGAGTTAGGTTTGCCTCGTTATATCGCAACTAACAGTCGAGATAATATCGCGCTGGTGGAAATCACTTTTCCTTTGAGCGTGGAGTGCCAGCCTCGTTATGCGGTTAATTATGACGTACTAAATAAAAATCGTGAATTTATTCAAGCGTTCATAACTAATCCGGTGGTTAATCAGTTTATGGGCGATACGGCCAAAGCAATTCAACATCAGCAGCGTATGGCTATGGCTAGAGAAATGAAAGCTCAAGACTTGGGTAATCAAAGCGGCTTAAGTCGAGAAGCTCGGTATATGTAATCTGGATAAATATTGATAAACAGTCTTTTTTAAAAAATGAGGTGGGCCATGAATAAAATGGTGAATTTTGGCAAATTTGGTCGTGTACTTAAAAACGGTGCCGTGGTTGGCGAAAACCTTGAGGAAATATTACTCAATGAAGCGAAACCACAGGTGCTCTATGAATATGCGCGTGATGTGATTAAAGGTGCATGGCCGATTGCTGAGGCAATTATCGCCAAAAGTCCAGAATGGTCGCTCTGGTATGCGGTAAAAGTAAAAGGCTCACGCTTTGTTGAGGGTGAAGAGGCGATTAAACAGGATCCTCGCTATGCCTACCTTTACGCCAAGGAGGTGATGATGGGACGCTGGCTTGAGGGGGAGCCTGCCGTATTAAAAAGCCCTGAAAATTCCTATTTTTATGCCAGAGAAGTGGTGCAAGGGCCGTGGTTTGAGGCAGAGGATACTATCAAAAAAGATGCGTTAAGTTCGTTTTACTATGCCGATCATGTGCTGAATAACCGCTTTATTGCCGCCGAACCCACGCTTGTTAACTCTTCTTTGTGGAATAAATACAGTGAGCGTTTTGGTGTTCAGCGAGACGAGGTTGAGGCGGAAGATAAAAAGTCCAATGTTTTTAAAATGCGCTAATCATGCCGATTAAAGAATCAAATAAAGAAAACAGGATACGTGAAAAGCTAAACCGCGATTTACCCGGTCAGTCTGCGATCTGGGCTTATTATCAGGCTAAAAATGTACTAAAAGATCGCTGGCCGGAGGCCGAGCTGTTGATTATGAAAACCCCCTACTCGGCTTTCATGTACGCCGTTAATATTATCAAAGATCGCTGGCCGGAAGCCGAGGATACTATTCGCGGTAATTCTTATTGGTGGGGCAGTTATAACCAGTTTTTGCAAAAAAACGAGAGGCAGGCGTTGCCAACAAATCCTGCTGATAAGCCTGTGAGTGTTGAGGTAGAGCAAGAATCAACCATCAAGACTGCGGCACGACTGCGTTGTTGACTTTTAAATGCAAAGCATGTATTATTACACCATCTACAATAACACGCGATAATAGCGCGGAGGGATGGTGATATGACAGACAAAGAAACGGTTAAGTTGTTTAAAGCGATGCAAGAGGGTATCGAGCAAGAGGATGTGACTAAAGAGGTGATTATAGCGCACCGCAAGCATTATGGTCTTACCCAGACTCAAGCCGGTGAATTGCTTGGTAGCGGACTACCTACATGGCAATCATGGGAGTATGGAACGCGCGTTATGCCGCTTGCTAAATTTGAGTTATTTTTGATTAAAGCAGAAAAACTGGCTGCTGGTGGGAAGGTGAAGGCTGCCAAAACAACAAAACAAAAAAAATGAATAAGCCCATATTGGAAGATTGGTTTAGGTTTAGCGGTCGGCGTAATCGTAAGAGTTATATTCTCGCTTGTTTGACATTGTCGTTGTTTTCTGCGGTGTCGCTTGGGTTGTTTTTTGCTGCTTGGTTGTTAGTACTACCAGAATCGACGGTAATGGGCTTGATTTTGATGTTTATCTCATCGGCAGCTTTGGTTTTGCTTCTGGTATCTGCATTGGCGATTAGCAGTCAATGCATCCGTGATTTTGGTTATAGTGGAGTTTTGATTTTGGTTGGATTAATTCCTTATGTTGGCCCGGCGTTTTCTTTGGCGATATGTTTTATTCCAAGCGATGAGGGAGCAAACAAATACGGTCCTGCTGTATAGGTCTGGTTAATATAAATAATAGCTTATAGTTTTTGATAAACAGTATTATTTAAAATTATAATTGGTGATGTATGGCGCGATCTGATAAAGTCCTACAAACGTTTGGTCAGCAATTAATTAAGGTTGCTGAAAAGGAAAACATGCCATTGCCGGAGGTGGTTAATGCGCTGATGGCCATGGACCCTACCCCGAACCACCAATATTTGTTGTGGCTGGCTCGTGAGCGAGTGCGTGAGCGTTTTTTGCTAGAGGATAGTGAGCGAGTTAAAGAGGCGTTATCCCAATACCACAACATCAAGCCACGCCTGCCGGTTGCTCTTCGCAATGTCCATGACCTCACTTTGCACGGTCTTGAAAAACTCGTTGATGATGTGTTGCAGCGTGGGCCTGTTGCCAGCGCCGGGTTATCGCAGGCGGGTATGGATACCTTTCCCGTAGTAGAGGACAGTCAAATACTTTATAACGGACCGTTGGGTCAGCTTGCGGTGCCGTTAACCTATGAGGCCAGTATCGCACTTGGACGGGGGACAAGGTGGTGTACTGCTATGGATAGTAGCGATTGTTTTTATACTAGCTATACAGAGCGCGGACCGCTATATGTTTGGCGTGATCGAAATGGTGACAAATTTCAATTTCATTTTGAAAGCGCGCAATTTATGGACAAGCATGATCAAAGGTTGGACAAAAAAACCATGTACGCGTTTCGCTCTGAACACCCGATTTTAAAACGCTTCTTTAGAGATAAAGAGGGTGAACAGATTAGCAGGGGATTTAAAGAAGGGATTATTTATTGTCGTGAGGTGGTGGGTGATCGACTGCCAATTTTTGAAGAAAAACTTCTTGCCGAGAAAAACCCAGAGCATTTGTACCTTTATTGCCTGCATATCATAGATGACCGCTGGCCAGAGGCCGAGGAATTTATAAAAAAAGATCCAGAGTTTGCCGCAAAGTACGCCATGAACATCATGCAGGAGCGCTGGCTGGAGGCAGAAAGCTTTATCCATAAAGACCCTTATGCTACTGAGGCTTACGAAAAATCAACGTTCTTGCGTTTTTAGCTTCTTTTTTAGAGACACCAAGAAAAAATACGGGTGATTTAATCACCCGTTGCAATTAATCAATTAATGCCCCTTCAATCAACTCTTTGATCGTGTAATAGCCTTTTTCGCAACCACATTCTCCATACATCATAAGCCAGTATGGGTGCGTTGAAAAGTCAAAGTTTTTATTCTCATCTTCGTCGTACCACTCTTTTTGCTCGGCCTCAACCGCCTCTCTTGTCATCACATAAACACTCTTGTTTACCTCAAAAGACCCATCAATCATTTCGTTTTCGATTACTTGCTCAAGCGTGTTAATGGCATCATCTAAGCTTAAAAAAACGCACTCATCTGGGGAGTTTAATATATCGTGAATATAGATTTTTTCAGCCGCCCTTTGTGCTTCTTCTTCCGTCTCAAATTCCTCGATGACAAGCTCCTTGCCGTACTTATAACGAGCGAGACACCATACGTCAACAGTTTTAGCGGGTTCGATTTCATTGTCGTCATCATCAAAGACGGCCTCAATTTGTTTTTTCACGGTCGTTGGGTAGTAGCTATAACCAACGCCATGTGGACGCGGGCAATTATCGATTAGGTGGTCAAAGTCAATTAATTCCCCTTTGAGGATGTGGTAATCTTTAATGTAATAGCAAACGTCGGATAAAGTGATGTTGTGTTTTTCATCGTAGATCATAGTGAGTCCCCTTTTGGTTAGTGTATGATTGATATTATACATGCAATGTATTTAAATGTCAAGAATTAAATGCGATAAATATGTAAAAAAAAACATTGACAAACACACACAAAGTATGTATAATGGTACTAACAATACAAGGAGATGCACCATGAATTATTTTAATTTAGGTGAAGTTAATAAAAAAAATAAGGGTGTTGGTGCGCCAGACTTCAATAAAAATTATGAGCTTTTTTGCGACAAAGTGAAAACATCGCATCATACAGTGCAACTTGATAAAGAGACCTTGTATGCTCTGAGATCCGTTCTTGAGATGGTGCTTGATGGCAATAACGTCAACACTGAAAGCGTTAAAATGATGGCGGAACACGTATATACATCTATTAACTTTGATTCCCGTCTCGTTGTTTAGCGGGATATTTTTTGATTGACAGTGTTTATTAAAATAAATAATAGTAATAATAAAAATCATAAGGAGATAATTATAATGAACAATAAAACAAAAACATGGTTTCTTGGTACTGCAACCATCGTCATGGCGGTCATGCCGGTATATTTGAAACAAACCCATCCGGTGCCTATTGAAACCAGTATCGGTATCCTCGCTATCGCCCTGTTTCTGGGTGTGTTGCTTTTACAGCGCGTTATCGATTAGGATTTGATTCAAGTTGTGGATAAATAAAATTAAAGGATTATCATGGATAACTATGTGGTTTTATACAGAGACGAGAAAATAATGAGCTTGCTGGATGAACCGTTTGGTTTTCAGTGTTTTGCTGAGGATATAGACCATGCAGGGGAACAATGCCTTGATGCTTATCCTAATGTAGATATAGTCTGGGTATGGCAAGGTGAATATGGTATAGGAATGGATGAGGCATTAAACGATTATTACAACAATGGATTAAACGATTATTACAACAAAGGAGAAACAAAATGAGTTTAGATTATTACAAGGGTAGCGGAAAAAGGAAAAATGATAATGAAAAGACGAAAACATGGATTTTTGCTGTTTTTTCACCTTTTGTACTTCTTGGCCTGATGCTTTATTGGGGTGTATTTGACACCGGCCTTGGGATGACCATTTGCTATGCTTATTTGTTTCTAATTGCCTTTCCGTTGCTATCTTATGCTAATAAAAAAGAAGATTAACAGCGGGTGTGATTTAACGATACCTTGTCTTTAGGCGTGGTTTCTTACTTTTAGTGGATAATATGATAAAAAAAATTGAAATCTCAGAGAAACGCAGGGAGCAGTTGCGTAAAGCTCAACAGAAACGACGAGACAAACTTGCTAATGGTAATCGCCAGCAGGTTAACCTCTACCTTACCAAACCTGCTATCTAAGCACTTAACGAACAGGCAGACAAGATGGGTTTAGATCGCCATACTCTGATCGAAAAACTTATCTTAGGTAAACAGGATTGGTTTTTGATAAACAGTGTTTTGTGTTATAATTAATAAACCTATAAAAAAAGAGAACCGTTTTGAATCGTGATCTGTTTGCGCTTTTTACCGTAATGGCTATAGCATTAATTTGCTTGCTGGTGGGATACGTCAAGCTGTCACGCCAAGGAGTTCAGGCTAATCGTCTTAAATCCACCTTAACCCTGTCTTTGGTGCTGTATATACTGTTTGAATGTGTTCAGGTTTTGCGGGTGTTTGTTATGCCTCGCACTCCACTCTTTCAAGAATACAGCCATTATTTCTCACTCATCTCGTTTTTTGTTAACAGTTGCCTGTTCTTGGCCTTTTTGGTGATAGCCAAAGACTCGGCTAATGCCGAACTTCACTACCGGGCCAGCACCGACCAGCTTACGGGACTCTTAAACCGCCAAAGTTTCTTTATTACCGTGCAAAAGTTATTTCTACTCTCACGCCGTCACGAGCGACACATGTCTTGTCTTTATATTGATATTGATTATTTTAAACGCATTAACGATATGTACGGTCACGGTGCTGGTGATGCTATACTCAAGTCTTTCTCTTATTTGTTGAAAAAAACCATGCGCGAATCAGATGTAGTCTCACGCTTAGGGGGCGAAGAATTCGCAGTGGTTATGCCTGACACCTCAATGGAAATGGCCATGCAAGCCGCTGAACGATTTCGTCTTGAGGTTGAGAGAACCTGTTTTAATGCAGGCAAACAAGACCTGTATATCACCACCAGTATCGGCGTGTTCTCAGAGATCCCATCGCGCTACACAGACATTGACCATTACCTGCACCATGCTGATGAGGCACTACTTGAGGCCAAGCGACGCGGGAGAAATCAGATCGCCCAAAGTGGGATTATCGCATCCACTGAGAAAATCATTAATCAAACCATCTTAGGCAATAGCCCTGTTGCTGCAAACTAAATCAAACTAATTCAGTCCCGCCACTGAAAACAAGTAAAACTGCCTTACAACAAGTGCGGCGGCGTATATAGTGACGAGCAGAAAAAATCCTTCTACCAGCAAATCAAATAACGGCTTTCTTAGTGATTTGGGTCCAAGGTACGAGTCCGATATAACAAACATATAGGAAAACAGTACATTACCTAAAAACAGCATAGGCAAGCTCTTACCATGACGAATTAACAGCGCGTTAGTAATAAGCGCTCCCACAAAAAAGACGCTGCGGGTAATAAAAAACGACCATGCCTGCCAACGTTTCATCCAGTTAATATTAAGGCCCAACAGGTCGCTGTAAGCCCGTTGTGTTTGTTCTGGTGCGTTATTTACCACAAGCATAAGCTTCTTGCATTGTTTATCCATGTTAACGCTCTCACATTACGCGCCTAAATCGCTGGGCGCTTTGTCGTTAGGGTTGGGTTGATAAGGGCTGTTATTCTGTTGACCGGGAAGGCTTGGCATATTACCCGGCAACAAAGGCAGGTCGTTAGGGGTGAAGCGATAAGTTGATGCCTCGTTTTGAGTCCAGCCATAACATGCCTCAATGCCATCGCTAAAGGCTTTCTTATAACGCACCATATAAGCATGAACGTCATGCTTTTCTTTATCGTTATGAGCCTGCATCATATAGTGGTTCTCGGTTTGATCTACGGTTGCCACTAGAGGATTAAAGGTAACCAGATTCAATGAATCGCAGGTGTTTTTAATATCCTTGTTAACAATATTCTGATCGCCAGCTTTGGCTTGAGAGGCAATATCAAAAACAGTGTGTGCCACAATAAGGTTGTCTTTTAAAGCGCGTACTTGGGTGGCTATCATCATGTAATTTAATGAATCCATTCCAGTTATTTTTTTGGTCTTAACGCTAATTTCATCAATGATTTTGGTTAACTCTTTACTGGCAGAAAGCGTTAGCGCTGCGCTTTTTTCAGTATTCTTTTCAGCCTTTAAAACTGACGCGCCGGCTTGTGCGTTTTGTTGTGCGCTGGTGGATTGCCCGGATTGAACGGGCTTATTTTGTTTGTCGTGATTGGAGGCGTAGCTGTTCAAGCTGATACAACCACACAACATCAAGGCTAGAGCCAAACGAGATTGTTTGAAAACTGGGTTAGCTTGTTTTAAATCGTTGTTGTTTTGAATTTTCATTGATATTACTCCTTATTTTGAATGTGGCTGCATGTTTGTATGCCATCATCCAGCGTTGATGAAATGACGCTGAACGATTCCTCCACCAGAGATTTTTGCGTCTCCAGTGTCAAACCGCTCAAATAATTCACCTTCATCTTGTCCAGATTGGCTCTCATGGGGTTGTCTTTAACATATCCCAGTGACTGACAGACCTTAGTAATTTCACCCCCCACCAGAGCATCATTGCTATTTCCTTCGGCAATGGCGAGTGTGGCCGATAAAATCGTCGCAGAGGTGGCGTTGGCATTAACATAGCCCGGCAACATGTAAAGCTGCAAAGGTAGTTTCTTGTTCAGCTTAACCACGTTTTGTAGCTTGCCAACCAAAGCGTTTAAATCACTCGCATCTTGCGCGAGTTTTGTTTGTTGTTCACTAAAACGACCTTTTGTATTACCAGTGATTGTCTCATCAGCATGAGACAGGGTTGATAAAGCCATCAGTCCACACGCGACCAATCCTGCTTTAAACACTAATTTGACAGGTAATGTTTTTTTAATTTTACTGTTTATCATAAATAAATCCTTATAGTTAATCATTCAATGCTAGTTAATCCCTTATCGACGATAAGGCGAAATTTGTTAAAAAGATTGCGAGTGTTTTCATAAACACTAATAAAAATAGCCAGCCCTATTGCTACTATGAAAACGAAGGTAATAAGAATTGTTCCGATAATTATTTTCATTTTTTTATTCCTCGTTCCCCTGTGATCCGTTA
>JAJZSG010000112.1 GCA_021849905.1 Pseudomonadota bacterium | reverse complement strand
TTGATTCGAAAAATCGGGTCATTTTACAAGCTGAAGTCATTGGATTTAAACAAGGTAAAGTCTATTTAATGCCTTTTTCAGACACGCCGATTCACATGGGTTTTAAAGTGCGAGCAACCGGTGATGGAATTCAGATTGCAATCAGTGAGGCATTGTTGGGGCGTGTGATTGACGCCTTTGGCAGGCCTCTGGATGCAAAACATCCCTTGCCTCGCGCGGGCATCACAAGCATTCAACCCAAAAGAACAAACCCCCTGTATCGAGAAGCGATTCATGAACGGCTTCACACTGGCATTCATGTCATTGATAGTCTGCTGCCTTTAGGTAAAGGTCAACGAATTGGTCTTTTTGCGGGCAGTGGTGTGGGTAAATCGGTTTTATTAGGCCTAATAGCCCGTCGTATAAAAAGCGATATCAACGTGATTGCCCTAATCGGCGAGCGAGGTCGAGAGGTCAATGACTTCATTACACAGCATCTGGATGATGCGACGCTTAAAAAAACCGTCCTGATTATTGCATGCAGTGATGACGTGGCCATAATGCGAAAGCAAGCCGCATACACCGCCACCCGTATTGCTGAGTATTTTTGTCAACAAGGGCATGATGTGATGCTCTTTATGGATTCCATCACGCGACTCGCCATGGCTCAACGTGAAATAGGCTTAAATTTAGGCGAACCACCCACAGCTAGAGGCTATACACCAACGGTATTTTCAATTCTTCCGAGCATTATTGAACGCGCTGGAAATTTTAAAGGTCAAGGCAGCATCACAGCACTTTATACAGTGCTCGTTGAAGGCGATGATTTCAACGAGCCCATTGCCGATACAATACGCGCCTTACTAGATGGTCATATCATATTAACCCGCGAGCTGGCTCATCGAGGTCATTATCCAGCAATTGATGTATTAATGAGCATATCTAGACTGGCCATGCAAATCGTATCGCCGAATGAACAGGCCTTAATCAAACAAGCCCGTGCGCTGCTTAATATCTATCAACAAAATAAAGACTTAATTGAATTAGGCGCCTATCAGCCGGGAAATAATAAAGCATTGGATGCTGCCGTCTCTCGTATTGATGCGTTAAACGCCTTGTTAACCCAAAACATGACCGAATCATTACCGGTTTCAACGTTATACCATCGGCTAGGAGAGGTTTTGCAATGATGAAATCCCTATACGCGTTCGTTAAAAAATTAACATGGCAACTGGATGAATTAACCCAGGCACAGTTTGCAATAGAACAACAATTAAACGATACAACACATCAAATTAATTTGTGTGAGCTAAGCATGCAGTCTTCACGCGCCAAAGCCGGTGTCATCATACCCGAACAAGAAATCGCTCACGGTTATTTTTTACAAAAAAAACAATGGGAATTAAACCAATTGCAACAAAATAAAAGCACGTTACTGACACAAAAAGATAGTCTGAACCAAGAGCAAAGCCGTCTTAAAGTTGACTTAAAACGGCTTGAAAAACATAGGGATAAAACATTAAAAAACGAGACCAATCAGGCATTAACAACGTACTTTAAAAATATGGATGAATGGGTCTTACAACGGAGCACGCAGTCATGAAAATAGATATACTAACCCTATTAAATCCCATGCAACATGATGTCTCAAAGGATAATCAACATAACGATTTCGAAACACTGCTAAATCCTGGCCAATTTGATGATAATTATTACTGGCAGCATCAAAATCAACTAGAACAATCAGCACTGACATTCGAACCACATAGTTCAATGAATAAAACCCAGACTATCCATTTTCAAGATAAGCCGACTCTTAGTCAACTCTATTCCGAGTCTCACGCAGAATCACCAAAACAAAGTATTTTGCCAGAACATGAGAGAATACTGACGCGTTTAGAAATGACGCAAGAGCAAGTATTAGAATTCAAACCAATAACGGCCGGTATATCACATCCTATCGAAAAAACAATCACCCCACCGGAACGTCAAAATAGCCCTATTAAAGATCACGGGTCAAAAATAAAATATATTAAAAATAGTCTTGTCCAAACTGACCGCCTAACACCTGTCCAATTTAAAAATCATCAATTATTCATCGAGGACAAACAAGCGGAGCTAACGCTTAATACAACAACATTGTCTTTTGATGAAGCTCATGCATTAAAAACCCTTTTAAAAAAATGGCTTCAAGCTAAAAGCTACACACTCAAACAATTAATCATTAATGGAGTCAAGCAATGACGGATGAAATCAATGCAATGCCTGAAACAGGCGTTAACCAGATGGATTATATGAAACTATTCATGCAAGAGCTCACCTATCAGGATCCCCTAAAGCCTGTTGATAACCGTGAATTCATGGCACAAATGGCGCAATTTTCATCATTACAAGAAGCGCGCACAACCAACGAATCACTGACTCAATTAATGAGTGCGACGTGCGCAAACCAAAGTCTCATGATGCTTGGCAAAGACGTAAAAATAAACGGCTCTGATGGCATTGGAAAAGTAAGACAGGTTCAATTCCCGCGTCACGCACCCCCTAAGATTTTAATAGACATGAACGGCGCACTGGTTGAAAAAGAACTCACCGATATCACGGATGTTTTATCATGAGCTCCACCTACTTTACGAGTTTAAGCGGCATGATTGCAGCGAGTTACGGCTTACAAAATACATCAAATAACATTGCAAACATGCAAAGTACAGGCTTTAAACGCAGTGATGTCTTCTACTCCTCACTGGGTGGTGGACACCAGGACAGTTCAGGCTCAGGGGTCAGTGCCGGTGTAAAGACGACTAATTTTAGTGCTGGCAATTATCTTGAAACCAACAATGCGTCGGATTTAGCCATTGTGGGAACCGGTTTTTTTATTGTTCGACTTAAAAATGGCGAACTGCTTTATACCCGTGATGGTGAATTTGGTTTTAATCAAGACCATTTATTGATTGATAAACACAGCGGCGGATTGGTGCAAGGGTATGATGAAAAAGGAGCGTTAGTCCCCATTGGTCAATTGGGTTCAAAAACAAATCCCGGCAGGCCAACCCACACGGTTGATTTAAAAGGTGAGTTTATCATTGTGGAGTTAGAAAAAGACCCGAATGGTCCTGACAATCCTGACCCATTAAAAAGCAAATTTGAACCCATCAAATTTAGCGTCGTTAAAGTATTTGATACAGAAGGCCGCGCACACCAAATTAACCTCACTTTTGAAGCACCCAGCACGCCTGGTGCCGGACAAAACAGCCGAGATAATCTAAAGTGGGATTTAGTTGATGCAACCTGTGTTGATGCAACCATTCAAACTGATCCCCAATCACTAATATTTAACTTTGATTCGGATGGAACAACCGAACAAGGGTCTAATACCATTAAACTTAAATTAAATGGCGACCAACTCGTGACCTTGAATTTTGGTGACTACATGAACGATAGGGATTCATCGGTACGCCTGTATAAAAAAAATACCGCAGATCATTCAGCGACTTCTGTTGAAGTAAAAAAGCACGATGGATTTGGTGAAGGCAAGCAAATTGGCTTTTCATTCGATGACAACGGGCAAATTTCATACGATTACGACAATGGGCAATCAGAAACGGGGCCTTTTGTTGCATTGGCTAAGTTCGATGATTTGGAACATACCTTGGTACAAGCTCATGATAATTTGTTTCGTGCCAAAACAAGCCGAGGGCGAACCATAGGACGCCCCAATAAAACAGGATTTGGAACCATTCAACCTAAAAAACTGGAGTCATCCAACGTGGATTCCACCATCGAGTTTGGCAATATTGTTGTGCTGCAACGCATGTTTCAGGCCTGCTCACAAATCATGGATATCGACAAACAATTACTAGAAGAGCTTTACAAAAAATGACGTCAAACATAAAACCCTATCGACTAATCAACGCAATAGAACTTAATCATCTTCAACAATTAGTCGATGAGAATTTAGCCCGTTGGAATGATGAGTACGCCTTAAATCCCTTATCAGGCAAACTTAAGAAATCGCAACTCCCTCAAATAGAACCATGCATTATAGTTAAAGACAATTATCACCATTATGCCCTGATGCCTCATGATCATTTATCGATTATTAAACACAGCATTATCGGTCATTTAGATGATTGTTTTAATGGCGTGGCTGAAATCGTATTATTAACACTATTGACACAACTATTAGCCACAAAATCGTTATCGTTTCAAAAAAACCCCAATATTCAAATTCAAGACTGGTTTTACATAGGATCACCATCACTCACCTTGACCCTATCAACGAATAACAAATCACATGATTTAACGTTATATCTTCATCCAAACTGGGTTTTAAGTGCATTGCCTTCAAACAAAATAATAAAAGAACGCCCTGTCAAACTGGATGACGCCATCGCAAACCAATCGATCTCAATGCACGTGTCGCTTGATCCGGTTTCATTAAAACTCAATGACATCTTAAACTTGCGCGTTGGCGACATGTTAAAAACGGATCATGCCATTACAAACCCGTTGCGGCTTCGACATCAGAATCAAACCATCTGTGACGTTGCTATTGGTAAAAACAAAACCCATCAATCCATCCAAATCACGAGAGAATCATGACTATTACAGCAAAAAAGATTGGCCTTATAGAACAACAATCAATGCCAGAGGGTACGCTTTTGTCCGAAAACTATTTGGGTGTTGTAGGCGGCATTGAAGTGGAATGCCTGGTTCGATTAGGTACATTGACCCTAACTATCAACGAATTACGCGAACTAAAACTAGGCCAACAATTAATATTAAACCAAAGAACACAAGAACCCGTGGATGTTATCTTGAATAATCAAGTGATTGCTCGCGGTGAGCTGATGAGTGTTGATGAGTGTTTCGCTATTCAGATTACTGAGGTATCGTCATGAGTATAAAGCACGGTCAGATTATTAATATCAGTTTGTTAAGTTTGATAACCCCTACTGTTAAAGCAGATGAGCTTCTTCTCTTTAAACAAGACATTACACCCCATCATAGCTGGCTAGTCTATGCTCTAGCATTGGGGATCATGCTTATTTTTATTTTGTTGTTAGCCAAAAAAAACAGATCGCAGCTTAATCAGCCAGGAGGATGCAAGCTTCTTGAAAAAAAACACCTCAGCAATAAAACGGTTCTTTATATACTGGAGTATCAACAACAGCGTTTCATCTTGGCAGATAATCAACAAACAATGACGGTTCATCCCCTAACTCATGAGATTTGTAATGAAACACCATAATTTGTCTGTTTTTTTAATGTTAATGCCAACTGCCGTGCTCGCTGATAAATCCAGTACATTTCTAGGTGCAATACAATTTGATCAAGGCAATGTCTCACCCGCGTTGCAGGTGTTTGGTTTACTTACGCTCTTAAGCTTAGCGCCTAGTCTTCTGATTATGCTCTCATCATTCACACGCATCGTTGTGGTGTTATCGATGCTTCGCTCAGCCCTCGGATTACAACAAACACCCCCCAATACGATTATCATGAGCCTTGCTTTATTTTTAACGCTTTTTACCATGATGCCGGTTGCTAAAAATATATATGAAAACGCCTATATCCCCTTCCAAAAACATGAAATTACAAATGAATTGGCTTTAAAAAACGTCGAAACACCACTTCGTGATTTTATGCTCAAACAAACCCGTGAAAAAGATTTGGAACTCATTTGGAAACTCGCCAAAGAACCACGCCCAAAAAAAGCACAAAATATTAAATTCTATCAATTGATTCCTGCCTTTTTACTCAGTGAGCTACAAACCGCTTTTCAAATTGGATTTATGATTTTTTTACCTTTTTTACTGGTAGATTTAATTGTTTCTGGCATTTTTATGACCATGGGCATGATGATGATGCCACCGATGACCATATCGTTACCCATAAAAATTTTGCTGTTTGTGCTGATTGATGGGTTTGATTTGGTGGTTCAAGCATTGGTGACTAGTTTTCATTGATATGTAAAAATAAATATAACGTAAGCGTTTAATTAACCCCATCTTTCTCGGGCATAATCAGCTCGGGTATGCTTCTCATATCAACTAACAATACAGGATCA
>JAJZSG010000111.1 GCA_021849905.1 Pseudomonadota bacterium | reverse complement strand
GGGCGATGGCAGTCGACAAACCGCGGACGCGGTGCGTCAGTATGGATGAGGTAGTGAAGTAGATTTTTTTAAAGTTGAGGCGACATCTTTGTTGACAAATACCGGAGCCATGCTCAATCTTTCAAAGTGGGAGGTGTTGGAGTAGAGAGCCACAGCGATTTAAAACTTGATAGTAATGGGCTTCACGTGAATGATCATGCCAATATAGCCGGAAAGGAAATGGGTTATAGTTTTGACGTTCCGGCTCCCAATGTCACAGGTGCGTATAAAAGTACTATGCACGGCATTAAACAATCAGGGGATAGAAGTTTTCATATGATCACAGGCTCATTGGTTTCAATGTCTGAAAAGTTTGCTAAACTTTCGCATGAGGCAACCAAGCTTGCTGGTGATTTAACTCACATTGCTGATGGCTTAGGGGAGCAAGCCGCTCATTTGGTTCCAGATAATGCACATGAAGCAGCCGAGAATTTGGCTAAAATGGCGGGAGAGTTGTCAAAATTGGGGCCTGAGCTGGGGAAGGTTGGTGGTGAGGTTGTGAAGGCTGCTCATGTAGTTGGAAAAGTGGGTGTTGAGGTCGGAAAGGTTGTGGTCCCGGTGGTTAGTGAAATACTAAAAAATATCAAATAAAGATTTCTGCCTGTTGATATGGAAAAAAAAGTGCAGCATTGCCCAGGTCACTCGTCAGCGAGCGCTTCATTTGCTAATATATCCATTTCTCAATTACTAACCGAGACCATCATGTCTGAAATGAATAAACAACCCGCATGCACTGAAAAGACGCATACTATTCGTTCCCAGGATTTGCCGTTGAGCTGTCCAATGGATGATATGATCTTATGGAACGCCCATCCTAAAGTCTATCTGCCTATTGAGCACACTGGCCGTGAAATTTGCCCCTATTGTGGCACAACCTATGTGCTAGTCGATGATTAAATCGATTTGTATTGTCAGATTATCCGCCTTAGGCGATGTGCTGATGCTTGTACCGTTAGTCAGAACATTGCAGACAGCCTTTCCTCATGCCTTAATTACTTGGGTTATCTCACGTCCTGCTTACGATTTGGTGGAAGGGATGGATGGTATCCATTTTGTTGTGATTGATAAGCCGAAACGTTTCATGGACTATTGGCGTTTTAAGCGACTGATGCGTCGGCAACATTTTGATGTATTGCTTGCAACACAAGCAAGTTTTCGTGCAAATTTACTTTATGCCTGTATTTCAGCGTCTCGTAAAATAGGCTATGACGCACTTCGAGCTAAAGACGCGCATGGCTGGTTTGTTAATGAGAAAATTCAACCAGGGCGTGATCACACGTTGGATGGATTTTTGCGGTTTGCTGATGCGCTAGGTGTTGTTGAAAAAAAAATTTGTTGGGACTTGCCTATTCCTGATGTCGATTTTATCTGGGCTCGCGCGCATTATCCTGCTCAAGCAAGGCTTGTTTGTTTAGTTAATCCGGCTGCTAGTAAACCCGAGCGGAGTTGGCTGGTCGAGCGCTATGTTGCAGTAATTAAGCATATGCAATCACGCTGGCAGGCGCAAGTAATTTTGATTGGGGGCCCGGGCGAGACTGACCGGGTATTGTGTGATGCCATTGTGCAACAGGTGGATGTTGTGAATCTCGCAGGGCAAAGCAAACCGAAGCAACTCTTGGCCTTGATGAGTTTAGCTGATCTCGTGTTGTGCCCGGATACAGGGCCATCTCATATGGCAGCAGCCGTTGGAACGCCGGTGATTGCTTTGCATGCGGTGACAAGTGCGGACGTATCGGGACCTTATCCGTATCGTCATTTTAGTGTGGATTGTTATCCTGAAGCCGTTGTCAATATTCTAAAGAAAACATCTGAAACCAACATTTGGGGAAGCCATGCCCACGGTAACGACACCATGAGGCTGGTTTCTGTGGATGCCGTTATAGCAAAAATAGATTGTGTTTTTACTACCCATACATCATCTAGAGAATAGTGATATGACGTGTGGATAGTGATTATATCAACCTATCTTATCTAAGAGCCTATTGGCTGCTACTTGAACTGCTTGTGCCAGTTGTGATGGGTTGGTGCGTACTTAGAGCTAGAAGAAGCAAAACAGAATTGGTTAACAGGAGTCGTTCTTGTTGCTGACGTGATAAATACATCTGGTAATTAATTTCTGACAATAAAATTGCCATTTCTTTTTGCACGGTGGCCGATGAGGCATTATTAATCATATCAATCCATTGTTGATTTGCGTCTGAGCTTGGATTATAGAGTCGTCGACTTGCCATGGTGAGTTCGTTTAATGCTTGACTTGTATTGGTGTCGGGGTTGTTGCTGTTGTTTTGCGGAAGTCTTTTTGCGAACATGTAATACAAATTGCTCATGGCAATAGAGGTTTGTGCGGCATAAATTCTGAAATTGGCTATATAAGTTCCCAGTGTGTTTTGAGCACTCAAGATGCTTGAAAGAGGATAAGATGAACTCGGTGTAGTTTGGTTTGCGGTGGTGACAAGGCCATCATAAGTTTGTTGATCCATGACCGGAGGGGTAAGTACCGATCCTGAAACGTAGCGTATAAAATTAGCTGCTTGTTCTGCTTGTGTGCTGCCGACTAATCCTGGTGCACTGGGTGTAAGTGTTTGCGTGGTTGAGTATTGCAGAGGTGCGATGAGTGCGTTTGCGTTAAGCTCATTTAAAATTTGTTCTTGTGGTGTGGCTCCAGATGCCGTTGTTGTACCACTAACTGCACCGTTTGTGGTTGTATACAGACCGTTTGAGCCGCTGGTCCCTGGGTAGGGGAAACCAATTACGTTATTTAAAATTTGTGTTTGATATAAATACTGGCAATTGGGGTAGGTATTAGTTGACGATGTGCCACCTGTCCAATTCGGTGGGCTTGACGCGTCTTCGCACCAGGTGATGTCAGGGGTGCCGATAATATTTAAAATGGCTTGGTTAACCGGGTCTTGTTGATAGGGACTTTGATCAATGCCAGTATTGATTGATGTGGGCATTTGTCCGGATGTTCCGTAAGATGGAAATGCAATATTAGCAAGACTATTGAGCGGTGAGGTGACGTTCGTAACGATGGTGTTATTCGACGTTTGACTTGATGACGTGCTAAAGAAATTCAAAAGCGTTGCATCAGCAATGGATGAGTTAACAGGAATTGATCCAAAAAGACTTAAAAAAGTACTTTTAGCCAGATTAATAATGAGCGTGTCGTCACTGGAATAGGGTGCAAAAATCAAGGTAGGTACCGGTGGTGTTGGTCCGGTTGTGCTTAGGTTATACCCAATATTAAGGCCCAAGTTATATAAGTACGTTTTTATTGAGCTTAACAGCTCGTTATTTGATTCATCGCCATTTGCACTGGCTGTTGCAATATAGGTAGACGCCTCGTCACTACTATAGCTGTTATGAGTTATGCATAGTGCTGATACAACACAGAGTGTTGGTAAAACCAGACGGTGAATTGACTTGCTCATTCTTCCCCCTCAAGAGCTTGTGATACCAGTTTGAGTCTGTATTCAGAAAAGGTTCGCGATAATAAGCGCAGTCTTTCAAATACAATGTTGCGTTTAAGAAAAAAACCAGCGGCATCATTGCTGCCCATGCTTTTTTCTTCAGCATAAATTAATATTTTTGATGCACTGCCGGGATGCACCATGTCAATGGCCTGGAGCAAGCGAAGGCCTCTTCCTGACTTGATATTACCGATTAATTGAATAAATTTCTCTTCGTGATTAAGCCGACTTAAGTCAACCGATTGGATATAGTCCAGTTGATTGCCGAGCTGCTTTATGGCTTCTTCAAGATCCGGATCGCCATCTAGTGTCCATTCTTCAACACTTTCCATAAAGGTGACCACACGATATATCATGGGGTCTGCATAATCACTCCAATATTTTGCGGCTGCTTCATGACTGAGATCGGGCATGATTGACTCGTTTATCGTGGTTAATTATTTTGCGTATAAATTGCACCTTACCAACTATTATCATATATTATTAAAAGTATAAGTCTATTTAATTAAGAAATTATATGAAAAAGAAATCTGGATCAAGGATAGGGCGTGGTTTAAAGAAGATTTTTAATCTTCGCGCGTGGTCAGATTTTGATAGGCTAAGAGCCGGGCAAAAATATATTTCTAGTACAGCAAGTCGTTTTTTTGTTCTTCAAAGTGAAACGGTTGCTACTGAATCATTTGACGAAGCGAAGGTCAGACTGAAGCTCACGGATGCAGACTTGCTTTCCCGTCAAAAAGGCCTTCTCAGACTAACCATAGTTATGTTGATTATGGCTATTATCGTCTTTGTATACAGTATGTACCATGTTATCAAGGCACGTTATCCCTCAGCCCTTTTAAGCTTTGCGGTGAGTTTACTCGCTTCTGCGTTGGCCTTTCGGTATCACTTCTGGTACTTTCAGTTTAAACAACGCAAATTGGGTTGCACTGTGAAAGAGTGGTTCAGACAAGGAGTCATGCATGTTAAGCCTGATTAAAAGACTCGTTACACTCAGTTTTATTTTTTCGCCCTTATTGGCAATGGCTAGCTCGTCTTCCATGAGTTTTGCTCCTCCGGCTTCAGATTACTCGATGGTTTATCTTGAGGATTTGTTTGGTGTTGTTGATGGGGTCTTAAACGGCACAGGCAGCCAAATAATGGGCGCCATCTTTAACGTTTTTAATTCAGCTGTACTGGCCTTAGGCGGCATTGTCATCATGTATACCTTGATTGTGGGTACCATGAACACGGCACATGAAGGAAAAATGTTAGGTCAAAAATGGTCATCGATTTGGATCCCGGTTCGCGCCACCATCGGTTTGGCACTGTTGATTCCAAAGACAACCGGTTATTGTTTGATGCAAATTTTTGTTATGTGGATTGTTGTTCAAGGTGTAGGGGCTGCCGATAAGGTTTGGAATGCGGCACTGAATTACCTGAATACGGGAGGGGTTATTGTTCAAGCGCAGATGATGCCTTATGCTTCAGCAACGGCCGATACTAGCGCGATTGCAACAGGAGCTCAGGCTATACTGGCAGGTCAAGTGTGTATGCTGGGTTTGCAAACACAATTAGAAACCCAGCGCCAAAACTATCTAACGAGCGCAAGTTCGAGTACGCCGTCTGGCCCATGTGCCGGAACACCAACCGCGACAATGGCGCCTTTTTGTAGCACGTCCGTGCCGGATCTTATCGCAACCGTTGATGCGATTGCCTATCAGACAAACAATCAGCCTAATGGTAAAGGATATTATCAACTTTCCATGCCTTATTTTTCTGCGACATCAACCTCCCCCTATGCGTTTTTAAGTGGTATTTGTGGTTATATAACCTGGGATCCAATACCTCCTAGCACGATGAGTACGGTTGATACGAATATTCCGAACATGACCACAGAAAGTACCGATTCGGTCACATTATCCCGTGCAACAGCGATTCAACAAATGTATATCGATCTAGCAGCAACGGCAGCGACCATGATTAGCAATGACCCCGCCATTACCGTTGTGAGTGGAACCGCGTCGACTCCTGCTTACGCAAATCAAGCCAATACCGTATTTGGTGTGCCTTATTTATCAACTGGTACGGTTTGTACAACAACGACTAGTGCGTGCAATCTTTGGCAAGGCGCAGCCGGATCGGATGGCACTACTCAATATGCCCCTTTATTTACGGGGTTAGAGATTCAAAATGCCATTGCAGATTATAACGCCATCATGATGCCAACTTTGAATTTGATCCAGATGTCACAAAATGCATCTACGGCCAATAACGTGCTTGGGTTTATTAGCGGTGCCGAGCAGCAAGGCTGGTCAACCGCAGGAACTTATTTTTTTGATTTGGCATTCGTAAACTCTTCGGCCACGGCTAATCAAAATACGACCGATACGAATAGTGGATTAAATACCAGTAGCCCAAACCCAGGTAATTTGATTGCGCCATTTGCCAGTGCCACGACTAGTCCTGTTTATTGCCCATCAAATAACCCTTTCTCAACTTTATGTACTTATTTTTCTGGCAATCTCACGCCACTCCAATATGTTTATAATCTGATTACAGGAAGTCCATCGCCCTCGGCATTAACGTCAGCACCACAGCCTGTAACTACGTCCACCTTGGCAACAACGCAACAAGTTGCATCATCGGTATTTGGATTCACCGTCAATTCGCTCAGCCAAATA
>JAJZSG010000110.1 GCA_021849905.1 Pseudomonadota bacterium | reverse complement strand
ATCTTGGGGTAAATTATTTAATGCTTTTTGTGCCGATTCATAATCGGCGTAACTGCCGTACAGTCCTTTATAAAATGCTCTTCCGCCATTTTGATACGAAATTTCTGCCATATGCTCATTCTTGGGTGCTTTTTGCAAAGCGCCGGCAACTCGATTGGCTTTTTCATTATCCGCAATGACGATCGTATAACCCATCGGGTTTTGATTGCTCACCCAGTTCCTGTCGCGGTCTTTAGACGACATAGGAGACGCGTTGGGGCCGACATGATAGCTTTCGGGAACCACCACGTTTTGTGGTTGAGTATCATAATTAATGGGGGTATCATAACTTTCAGGGTACAGCTGGGAATGTTGATAATCATTCGATTGATAGCCATTATAATGATTATTGGTTCCATCTATCATACACCCTGATAATGTCATGATGGATAACGACAAACTGACTATTCGGGTTTTGATCAACATGACAAACTCCTCTTTTTATTTTTGATGCTTGTTAGTTGTTATCTGCTAGATTGAAATAAACTTTAGGGGTTTGTGTGGTTCTTCACTTTAATTGTTGGGCCAAGGCCCAACCTACGAGATAGATGTAGACTGGGTCTTGACCCAGAATTGATTACAAAACCACGGCAATCCTTTAGAGCCATTTGTTTTTATTGGTCTGATGGCATAGAGTATCGGTTTAAGATTATCAAAGGTGTTGTTATGTGGACTCAGCGTCGTTCTGGCCAATCGCATCAACGAGGCAGTCAGGATCATCGAAAACCGTTTGAGCGTGATAGAACGCGCGTGATTCATTGCCCTGCATTTAGACGACTACAACGTAAAACCCAAATTTTGGGAACTGACGAAGGTGATTTCCATCGCACGCGTTTAACGCACTCTCTGGAAGTCTCATCGATTGGATGCAGTCTTGCTCGTCATTTTACCTTAAATCATCATCATGAGGCGTTAACCGATTTAATGCCAGATGAGGATTTGATGAGTGTGATTTGTTTATTGCATGATATCGGTCATCCTCCTTTTGGGCATGGAGGTGAAGTCGCATTAAATTATATGATGCGTGAACAAGGCGGCTTTGAAGGAAATGCGCAAACCTTGCGACTATTAACCAAAGTTGAAACCAGTTATGGTGCATTCGGGCTTGATTTAACCCGTCGTGCGCTGTTAGGCGTGTTAAAGTATCCTGTTCCTTGGTCACGGGTTGTCGCAACTGAGTTGCCTGTCGTTAAAGAGTCATTTAATCGCACCATTCGCATTAATGATTGGTTGCCACCTAAAGGGTATTATAATTGTGAGCAATCTGAAATTGATTGGTTGCTTGAACCCTTTAAAGCGCATGATAGACAACGCTTTCAATCGTTATTGATTCAACCTCAACCAATGCAGCACGGAAAAGCAGCGTTTCATACCTTTGATTGTTCTATTATGGATATAGCCGATGATATTGCCTACGGCGTGCACGACCTTGAAGACGCCATTCATTTGCGTTTGATTAATCGTGCTCATTTGGATACGCCGGAGTTTCGAGAGCTCCTGGCTGAAACGGCTTTAACGGATAATCAAGAAAAATTATTAGATTGTTTGTTTGATAACGCATTGCATCTGCGTAAACAAGCGATCGGTGAGATGGTTAATTATTTCATTACTTCAACGGAAGTGAAGGTTACCGATGATGCGTTTGAGAACCCGTTGTTACGATACAATGTGTCGTTGTTGCCTGAAGCTATGGCGTTACTTGGTTATTTAATGCAATGCGTTTATCGGTATGTGATTGATTCACAAGAAGCAAGGACCTTTGAGTACGGGGGGCAAACCGTTGTGCAGCGTTTGTTTGAGGCCATTAGTTCTAATCCGGGTAGTTTGTTAGACAATAAAAATCGATTGTTATTTTTGGAGGCAGAAGGCGAGTCTGCAGCTCTTAGAGTGGTTTGCGATTACATTGCCAATATGACTGATGAATATGCTTATCGCATGCATGAACGATTGTTTGGATTTAATACAAGAACTATTTTTGAAAGACTATAACACCTGTTAATGGCGTCCCCAAGGGGGTTCGAACCCCTGTTACCGCCGTGAAAGGGCAGTGTCCTAGGCCGCTAGACGATGGGGACCTGGAACTAAGTATTGCAATTTTTACTATCTACTAACCAAAAAATGGCGTCCCCAAGGGGGTTCGAACCCCTGTTACCGCCGTGAAAGGGCAGTGTCCTAGGCCGCTAGACGATGGGGACCTGGAACATTTTTTCATCATCAGTGACTACAAACTGATGATGGTGGAGCTAGGCGGGATCGAACCGCCGACCTCTTGCATGCCATGCAAGCGCTCTCCCAGCTGAGCTATAACCCCAAAACAAACCGAGAGTTTAACGATGCGCATGTTTACTGTCAAGTTTTTTTGCCGATCAATTCAGGTTTATATCAATTATCGACGGTTTTGTAGTTCGTTTATCAAAAAACGCAAATCATCAGCGCGTTTTTCAAAAGGATCCAATGCTAGTCTTGCTTGTTCAAAATGCTGATTAATAAGAATAAAGAGTTCATCTTTGCTGTAAAGATTGGCAAAAGTGATTTTTTGATTTTCAGTATCCGAAGCGCGTCCTTTACCGAGTAAATCAGTTTGGTTGTATCGGTCAAGGTAATCATCTTGCATTTGAAAAACAAGGCCCAAGTGTTTGGCGAACTCGCTTAATGCGTTTGCATCGATTGATGAGGCGCAACCCGCAGCCAGAACCATGTTGATGCATGCCGTGATGAGTTGTCCTGTTTTAAGATGATGAATTTGACGCAGTTGTTGTTCGTTGATGGCAAGATTTGTCAAATCGGATAGGTCGAGGCTTTGTCCACTCACCATACCGGATATGCCGCAAGCTTTCACCAATTCGTTGATCACATTGATAATATTAAGTGGTGGAATAAGCGTTGGAAGATGGCGTGTTAACACCTCGATTGCTAAAGCTTGCATCCCATCGCCGATGAGTATTGCGGTTGCTTCGTCAAAAGCTTTGTGGCAACTCGGTTTTCCACGACGAAAATCATCATTATCCATGGCAGGTAAATCATCGTGAACCAGCGAGTAACAATGGGTCAACTCAATTGCGGCAGCAATGATATCAAGTGTAGGCAAACTGACACCAATTAAATCACCACATAAATAGACAAGCGTCGGTCTTAATCGTTTTCCGCCGGGGAATAAGGCATATCGGAGCGCTTTTGCGATACGCTCTGCGGGAATAGTTGCTGAGTCTATTAAATCATTGAGTACCTTTTCATGTCGATTAAGGTAATGTTCAATCGATGTGCTATTCATTGTTTTCATCATTAGGTAATAAACTTGCTGAGGACAGTTGTTCTATTTTTTGTTCGGCACGGGTTAGTGTTTCCTCGCATTTACGGGCCAAAGTGATGCCTTTTTCAAACTGTTTCAGCGAGTCTTCAAGCGATAACTCACCTTTTTCAAGTTGTAAAACAATGGATTCTAGCTCTGCTATCGATTTTTCAAAATGAACCGTTTTAGTCATATTTTGTGCTCCATAATGGTCACAGAGTATAGCCTGTTAAGTATGATTTTAAAACGGGGGTGTACCTAAAATACTGATAGATCCAATTTACTAGATGATAGAATAACTGCTTCTAACTAAATAATTTGGGTGTGGCATGTGAACTAGGAAATACACGTGAAATCATTAGAAAATGGTGAGTGGAGCAATTGTCAACACATACCAAAAAAATTTGAAAACGATTCTGTCATAGGGCACTACCATCAACTTGGGGTCAACTACGATTGCTTTGCGCGCTTTATACTGAAAGGCCCTTCAGATGTTGATTTGAAGCAGTTAGCATATCCTTTTCTTGTATTACAGTCATTTTTGCACGATATCTGTGTGTCATTTGATTTTTTTGTTCTTGTTCTTGATTAATCTTATCTCTGACTGTGCTTAAAAAAACATCTTCTCCACGGTAAGCTCTTAGCTTCTCGATAAAAGAATCGTTTCGAATAGTCCCTAACTCTAGACCCGTACCAGATTGATTGTTAATAATTTTTTTGAGAAGAACAGGTTTAAAATTATCAATTGAATGTTTAGAGGCTTCTTTAACTCTCCTATTTTCATCCGGAATAACTAAAATCTTTTCACTTAAACAGTTAGCAATCAGTTGTTTTTTAATAGCATTGTGGTTCACAGGTTCGTTTTCTTGAGCAAGAAGCTCGACTAGCATTGCTGGAGAATATTGAGACAGTATCGTCGGATCTTTGCGAGAACTAGCCAGAATAATGTTGATATCATCTGGAAATCGGAGTATGGCATCGTGAGGTGAAATTTTCGAATCTTGTAGCCAGAATAATATTAATTCAGGATTTGTCACAAATTCCAGTGCTTTTAACTCTTCAGACGAATGTTTTAGCGTTGGATCGGACACCAATCGCGCTTTAAAACGATGTTGTCCACTTGCCTCATCATATTTATAGTGAGTGACTTGTATTTGAGATGGCGGTATTAAAACTTCTTTTTCTTGAAACGTTTCTGGTTTTGAGAGCTGATACACTGGAAACCCTCTGACGCCATGTTCATCTTCAAACGTAAAAAAAACAGATTTATCATCAAATGCGCCAGTCTTAGCAACGCTTGTGCTAATAAATCCTTCAAGGTTGACGACACTTTTATGCGAAGCAGCTTGAATTAACGTTTTTAAATCGGATGATTCATTTGAAAATTCTAATCCTCGGTAACATTGTTTCACAGAGATTAATGGCATTTTTCTCAATGCATTGGCAATAACCCCTGAATAAACAATGCCTGCACGGGCATAAGTGTCTGGAGCTGATTTGATATCAAACAAATTGGTTTGATTACGCATCACTCCATTAATTGTGCTATAAAGTGTGCCTGTGTAGATATTAATTGCGTGCATTTCTGCCATGCTAAGCGGAGGATCTGGCTCTGATAATGATTTTCCTGTTTTTGGATCAGTGTATACAAGCTTTTGGTATTCTTTTTCTACGGTGCTTATTTCTTCAATACTCTGACCTTTTTTAAGGGTAGAAAGTTCAATTTCTCCTGTTTCCAGTAAATATCTATGAAAATTGATTAAGTCTTCTTCATTTAGATTAATGTTTTCAAAATCAATGTTGGGTCTCATTTTAGTCCAATTAAATCTTGTTCCATCTACGAAAATAAAAAAGCAGTCTCCATCGATAATTTGCTTTTCAAAGTCTAAATTATCTAACGAATCGGCTAATATCTTTCGAAAAAACGCTTCAAACTCCATTGTCTCAGGTGTCTTAGGAAGCGGGCCTTGGATTAACTCGTCATCCATTGGTTGTTGAAGTTGATGATATGCCTGTTCTAAGTCTCTGATATCGTTAAATGCTTTATTATCACGAAGTGTTTTAATCGTGTTCTCGATACTAATTTCAACTGGCTTTTCAAACCAAAATTTGTTGCAAATCTCAGCAACTTTCTGCCAATTTTTAGCTGTCAAATTTAATTCAAACTCTTCTTTAAGACGTTCTTTCTCTTCTTCACTAGGTAACTCCCGAGAAAAAATTCGTAATACATCATTAAGCTCGAGCTGATTTTGAAGTCCAAGTTCGTTCAACACAGAAAGTTCAGCGTATTGAATTGAAGCGCTATCTGCGGCATAAGCTGCTTTGATAATATCAGCGTTTGCAGGATATGCTTTTACTATATCTGGACTAATAGAACCATTTTGAATTCCATGAATTATTTGAGCATAATCATGACTTGTCATTATATTTAACCCAATATGCGATCATAATACTTATATTATATTCTTTATAATCAATTATTGCACAACAAGAGGGAGGAATATTTTAAAATTCCAAGTAAATCCCCAGGTAAGTCATCCTGAGCGTAGCGAAGAATCTCAGGTTGGTGCGCCGGGCTCAATGTACGGTGGTGTGAGAGGACGGGGACCGTAAGGCCCCTCCTACTCGATTATAAGATCGATGCTATATTGGGGAGATCCTTCACTGCGTCAGGATGACGTTCGTTCTTTGTGGACAATAAGAAAACAAACTTATCCACAACCTGGGGTAATGAAATGGACTCATCCACTTATTTAAAACGGCGTCAAATTGCGCCAAAATGATGTTGTTGAAATCAATTAAATAAAATAAGAGGAGAGTCCAAAATGGATATTAAAACATTAGGTATTG
>JAJZSG010000109.1 GCA_021849905.1 Pseudomonadota bacterium | reverse complement strand
GAGCGGCAACATCGTGATCTTGAGGAGCTTGTGGCATAGCGTATTGCGTGACTTACGGTTGATGTGAAAAAACATCAGTTTTATGAAAAAACCGTGTCAATAGGGACTTTTAAATATTTTGTGTTTTTTTTAAAAATTCCGCTTGCTTACGCGCGCGGCTCGGGTTAGTCCGAGCTCCCTGACAGGCACTTACCCGGCGATTGTGACAGGATACCATCGATGCATTAAAAAAAAAGTATAATGTGGTTGATACCGTTCTATGCATCGATGCCAATTTCGGAATGCCAGCACATATTCAAATGACAACTCAAACTATCGATTGTATAAATCGGCTTAATCCATCCTATATAACGTTGTTTTCCAATACACCGCTTTGTTTGAGAAACGCCCTTGATTGGGCTGCTGATCATCGATATCTTAGTATCGAACCGTCTATTGGAATTGAAGCACAAGCGTCCTTACCTATACTTCCGCCTTTAAAGTTTAAACCATTACAGCTAAAGGTTGTTGAGCAGGCTTTTAGTTCAATGTCCAGTCATCTTAGTTTGATTGAAAAGAGCAACAGTGGCAGTCGGAGTCGCAGCCGTTCTGTATCGCGTTATTATTCCAGCTTTGATGAGACACAATCAGGGTATGGCCACTTCGTTGAAATCGATAATCCATCAATTGATGAAACGGAACATCGTCAGGAAGAGGCCATTTTAGCACCGACGCATGAGTCGGTTGTTGATATGCATAACACAAAGTCGCATTAGTCTGTATCCCAATTAGAATTAGTCCCCATCCATTCACCACAAACAGTAACCGGTTTGTTTGCGTGCTGTTCGTGTCTATTTTTCCGTTCCCCATTTTCTTCTGTTGCCGCACTCGACAATAACCTGTCTAAAGTTCGTCCGTTCCAATACGGCGATTAGGGTGATTGATCTCTGTAATTTAAACCATCATTAGTCAATAACAATCCGCTAGTCGTTGCGCTTTCGTGGTATAATCAATGTCATCTTAGTTTTTGCCCAAAAGGACACCGTAATGAGCGATGAAACCACCTATGATTCGAGTAATATCAAGGTCTTAAAAGGATTGGATGCGGTAAGAAAGCGACCTGGAATGTATATCGGTGATACAGACGATGGTTCAGGTTTGCACCATATGGTTTTTGAAGTCGTCGATAATGCTATTGACGAGGCATTAGCGGGCCATTGTCATGAAATTAACGTTACGATTCATGCGGATGAGTCCATTACGGTTAAGGACGATGGTCGCGGAATTCCTGTTGATATTCATAAAGAAGAGGGTCGTTCTGCTGCTGAAGTGATTATGACGATTTTACATGCTGGTGGTAAGTTCGATGATAATTCTTATAAGGTATCAGGTGGCTTGCATGGTGTCGGTGTGTCTGTGGTGAATGCCTTATCTGATGAATTACATTTGCTCGTTATGCGTAATAACAAAATCTACGAACAACACTATCGTAATGGTGTGCCGGATGCACCAATAGCTATTACGGGGGATGCTGAAAAAACCGGAACACAGATTTGGTTTAAACCTAGCCCTAGCACCTTCTCAAATATTGAATTTAATTATGACATCCTCGCCAGACGTTTGCGTGAGTTATCTTTTTTGAACTCCGGTGTTTGTATTCATTTATTTGATGAACGAACTGAAAAACGTGATACATTTCAGTATGAGGGAGGGATTAAAGCCTTTGTTGAGCATTTAAACCGTAATAAAACACCAATTACGCCCGTTGTTATCTCCATGTCTGGTGAAAAAGACCATATCGTCGTTGAGGTTTCGTTGCAATGGAATGACTCGTATCAAGAAAATTTATATTGCTTTACGAATAATATTCCACAACGTGATGGGGGAACGCATTTAGCAGGCTTTCGTTCGGCCCTAACACGAACTCTTAATAACTATATCGAAAATGAAGGTATTGCTAAAAAAGCGAAAATTACGACAACGGGTGATGATTCGCGTGAGGGGTTAACGGCTGTTTTGTCGGTAAAGGTACCTGATCCTAAATTTTCTTCACAAACGAAGGATAAGTTAGTTTCGTCCGAAGTGAAGTCAGTCGTTGAATCATTAGTTTCTGAAAAACTGCATGATTTTTTAATGGAAAATCCGGCTGTTGCGAAGGTGATTGTCGGTAAAATGATTGATGCAGCTCGTGCTCGTGAAGCCGCTAGACGTGCACGTGACATGACGCGACGTAAGGGCGCATTGGATATCGCAGGATTGCCTGGAAAATTGGCCGATTGTCAGGAAAAAGATCCTGCTCTGTCAGAGTTATATCTGGTTGAGGGTGATTCTGCGGGTGGTTCTGCCAAGCAAGGGCGTAATCGAAAATTTCAAGCGATTTTGCCGTTAAAAGGTAAAATTCTTAACGTTGAAAAAGCCCGTTTTGATAAAATGCTGGCGTCTCAAGAGGTGGCGACCCTGATTACTGCATTGGGTTGTGGTATAGGTCCTGATGAATACGATCCCGATAAGGTGCGTTACCATCGAATCATCTTTATGACCGATGCCGACGTGGACGGTTCGCATATTCGCACCCTTTTGTTGACGTTTTTCTACAGGCAAACGCCCGAGCTTATTAAACGGGGTTATATTTATATTGCCCAGCCTCCGTTGTACAAAGTCAAACAAGGCAAGCAAGAGCAATATGTTAAGGATGATGATGCGTTATATGAGTATTTGACTCAAAGTGCGCTTGATGGCGCAAGTTTTTTTCCCGCAAAAGAAGCACCGGCTATTACAGCTTTGGCTTTAGGCGATTTGGTTGCACAATTTCGTCGCATGGAAACCATTGTTAAACGGTTTTCACGACGATATCACGCCGATATTATCAAACGAGTCGCCCGTCTACCGGCGTTGCGTCATGATGATTTTAACTCTTATGATGTTGTTAGTGATTGGGCTGTAAAACTCAATGCTAGCTTACAGGATTTGGGAAGCAAAACGCAGGCGTTTTCTGTTGATGTCAAACATCTTGAAGAGGGTGGGCATTACATTCCACGCGTTACCATGGCTCAACATGGCACAAAAAACACCATTTTATTGAATGCAGAATTGTTTGCATCCCATGATTATAACGAGATGATTAACATCAACCGTAAGCTGCTTAATTTGGTTGAAGACAGTGCCGTGGTGAAGCGTGGTGAAAAAACCCAAGCCGTAGCCAGCTTTGAACACGCCTTGGCCTGGTTAATGGATGAAGCGAAGCGCGGTCAAACCATTCAACGTTATAAAGGGTTAGGGGAAATGAATCCGGAACAATTGTGGGAAACCACTATGGATCCTGATGTGCGTCGTATGCTGCAAGTCACCATTGATGACGCAGTCGCTGCAGATGAAATATTCACAACACTAATGGGTGATCAAGTAGAACCGAGACGTGAATTCATTGAAACCAATGCATTAGACGCTGAAAACATTGATATATAAGAAGAATATTCACCACAACTTCATCAATCATTAGAACTGTGGTGAATAATTAAGAAAGGTGCTGCATCCTTGCAGCAGTGCACATCCTTGGCGGTGCTCCTTGCGCGACATCATGTCATACAATCCATGTTTTCCCTGTTGTCCCTCTGATATACAGTATTAATCTTTTCAGGACGAAAGTCACTACGTGAATGGATGCTTGAAAACCAAGAGATCTCTTGAAATAGCCTAAGATATCTCTTGATGATCTGAAGATACATTTTAGTGCAAGGACAAAAATCTTGTTTTAACAAATGAAAAAACAGTCAACATCCCTATACGAACTAGCTGATTTAATATTAATTTTGTTCTAGATACTTTGGCAACAAACCATCCAGCTAAAAATGTAATGATAAGTAGCTTAGCGCCCACAATCCTTTTATTTTTTTGAAATAATGCCCAAAAATAGGATTTATGTTGATTAAGCTTACGTTGTTGGATCTGCAATGTCTGATTCAAGTTTGCTATTGCAATTAGGGTTTGTTTGCGTTGATTCATTGACCTCAAACTCCTGGTTATTTGGTGTAGATAAATAGGCTCGGGTTTTTTCGAAGCTCATTTTTTTTAAATTTAACTGTAAACAAATAAGAATAAGACCCAACAGCAATGCGTTAACTAAAAAAACACCTGTAAATGCAATCCATATGGTATTAAATGTCACCATCAATATGTAAAATAACAGCACAAGGCCTGAGAGCCATATGCCGATTAAATTCACTAATAGTAAACATAAGTTTACTATTAGTGGATAAACGCTTAAGCAAGCGAGCTTCGCTTCCAGTTTTACCAATGCAAAGCTACTTTTAATCACGTTTATCTGGCTTAAAAAAAGGCCTTCAAACTCATCCAGAAGGCGCATTACTTTTTCAATAAAGCAGATAAGATAAAGCCGACACCGCCAGCGATTAACAACGCTTTAAGTGGGTTTTCCCGAACAGCTTTCAGTACATCATCTGAGTAATGCAAGACGTCTTTTTGAACCGCATCAACGTGTTTTAAGCCCTCTTCATATAATTCATGTGCCATTTTTTTGCTTTCGTCTAATAGCCCAGTAGTGGCTTCACTGACCTGTGATTTGTTAGAGTTGTGTTTCGATTTGCTTGATTTTAATGCATCCATTTTAAATTCTCCTTTTAGTCACCTTTACAGCATAGTCGAGTTTTTGAAAATATGACAAGGTTGTATGATTAAAGTTTTTTCTGTTCAAGCCGATCTCAAATATTATGTTGTATTTTTGAATAATAATAATAAGGAGCCTCCTATGTCACAGCATCATGGTTTAGACGAGTCTTTTCTTAATGCATTGTGTAAGGAAAATGTCTCTGTATCTATTTTTCTTGTAAATGGCATCAAGTTACATGGGGTCATTGGTGAATTTGATGAGCATGTCATTATGTTAAAAAATACCATTACGCAAATGGTGTATAAACATGCTATTTCGACAGTGGTTCCAGCCAGAATGATTACAATTTAATTTTTAAATTGCAATCATTGTTCACCCTCTACGTCGTACCGAGCGTAGCGAGGGATCTCCAAACAATGACACAGTGCCAAACTCCTGGAGATCCTTCACTACGCTCAGGATGCCGTGTAAGCAGTTACAATTTGAATTAAGAAATACATATTCAAGGAGTTATCATGGTTGATGGAATTCAAAATCTGGATACGCCGTTGTCGTTACACCAACAATTTGACTGCAAATGCTATCGATTAAACGTCGGTGATACAACAGACTATAGTCATTTTACTTATGCTGCGGCACCCATTATTCACTCCTATAATCCTACGCCTTTAGCCGTTTTCGTTCAGCTGGCTCTAATGCAAAAGGAAGAGCAACCGATAAAAATTGGTGACGAGATTTATCAATTAAAACGGTTTTTAACAGTACAGAAGATAGATCAATATCTTTGTGAGGATGATGATGGCGGTGAATTTAGGCCTACTGTGAAACCGCATTACGCTATTGCACCAGCTAACAGTTTATCAGGAGCTGTTTATAATGCAGAATGTCCGATAAGGTTGCTTGTTAATAGGCCTGAAGGATCGTATGAGTTGTTTATAGGAACTCAATCTGTTTGTGCGCACGATGGACTTGCTTCACCGGATATAAATATTAACGAATTAAAAAATCAAATCAATCAAGCCAGGCATGCGCATGGAAATTTATTCATTACATCCTATGTGATTGACCCTTTAAATCACCACGTTTTTGTAACCGAACATTGTTTATTGCATAAGGGTGATCATGAGTTGCTAATGGCTGGGTTAAATGTTGAAACGGAACCGAAAATTCTAAATCTATTAGGCACGCCCATTCATGATGCGGTTATGCGATATAACAATGAATCCTATGATGAAAATCTGGAGTCGATTTGTCGTATGACAGGGTATAATGTAGTCGTTGAGTCAGATAGAATGATATTAGGTCGTTGAACATGACTAGTTTTGAGGGCCGCTTCGACATCATGTTCAAAACGACCCGTCAGACATGGCTTCTTCGAAATCCTGCTTTTTCTGCCCACCCATAAGCGTTGTGCTAAGTTTACCTTGAGGATTGAGTACAAAGGTGATCGGTACCACGCTAATATCACCCAAGTTTAGCAATGCCAATGATTTATACTTTAAACTCGGATAGTGAATATTAAATTTTTTAATCAGTCTCTGTTGTTTGCTTAACGGTAAGGAATCATAATTGACTGCAAAAACGGCCACATTAAGA
>JAJZSG010000108.1:1560-6219 GCA_021849905.1 Pseudomonadota bacterium | reverse complement strand
CCGATCTCCAAAGGGTCGCTGAAATTTAAAGGGTTGGCCATTGAATAGCACATCATAAAAACCCCACTTAGGCGCCGTTAATGCACCCGGATAACCCATTTCACCCTTATCTGTAATTAAAGCCAATCGAACCGCTCGAGACGTTGCATCCCCTGCTGCCCAGGATTTACGGGAGCCCGTATTGGGTGAGTGACGATAAGTACGAAGGCTTTGTCCGTCCACAAACACTTGAGACAATGTTCGCTCAATAAAGTTCTTATCTCCACCAAGCATAGCCGCAACGCAAGCGGCACTTGCCAGTTTGACTAATAACACATGATCTAACCCTTGTTTATTAAAGCTATTTTCTCAAGCGAAACAGCCCTGAATTTCATGAGCTTTGACCATAAACGTGAGTACATCGTGCATTTGAAGAGACGGTTTACCTTGCAGTACATATTGACGACCAAGATAATCCGCAACGGCCAGAATTGCGCCTAAATTATCTGAGGGATGTCCCCATTCAGCCGCAAGCCACGTATCATTAAAGTCTAACCAACGAATCATTGTCCCTATATTAAAAGCCGCCTGCACTGGATCTAACTCGTAGCGGGTTCCAGGCACGCGCGCCCCTCCTGGCAAGATGGCACCAGGAACCACAGGCCCGAGTAATTTCGTACATTCACCGAAACTTAACGCCAATATTCCACAACCCAACGTATCCATCAAGCAAAGACGTGCGGTTTCATAAGCAAGCGGACTATGGATTGATGAGGTCAAAACATAATCAGCAATATCAGAAATGACATGGTCGTAGTCTGGTTTTATATTATCTTCACCATCGATTTGCATCTCTAGATTCTCGCATCAAGGGCTACGTAAGCTCTGTCTTCAGGACCTGTATAAACAGAGGATGGACGAATGAGACGATTATCCGCTCGTTGTTCGAAAACATGAGCAGCCCATCCCGTGATTCGCGACATAACAAAAATAGGCGTAAACAGTGAGGTTGGAATGCCACAATAGTGAAAAGCTGATGCACTATAAAAATCTAAATTAGGAAACAGCTTCTTCTCACGCATCATAACTGACTCAATGCATTCAGATACCCGATATAACAACATATCGCCTTGTGCTTCAGCCAATTTTTTTGACCACACTTTGATAATATCAGACCGTGGATCAGATTCCGTATAAACACGATGCCCAAATCCCATGATTTTGGCTTTATTCTCTAGCATAATTGTGAGTTGCTGCTCAGCTTCTTGAATCGTCTTGAAGCGTGCGATCAATTCCATTGCAGCTTCGTTGGCTCCACCATGAAGTGGACCGCGTAATGTACCAATTGCGGTTGTAATGGCTGAGTAAAAATCAGACAACGTTGCAGCGGTCACTCGAGCCGCAAACGTAGAGGCATTAAACTCATGTTCCGCATACAAGATCAAAGAGACATTCATCAGGTCTTTATGTAATTTAGACGGCTCATGACCATGCAACATATTTAGAAAATGCCCACCAATGGTGCGTTCGTTACTCTCACCCGTAATCTCGCGATTCTGATGGTGATATGAATACCAGTAACAAATAATTCCAGGAAAGAGTGCCAGTAATCTATCCGCAATATCGTATTGCTTGGTGAAGTCGATTTCAGGTTCTAACGTTCCTAGCATGGAGCAGGCTGTACGTAACACATCCATTGGGTGAGTGTTTTTTGGAATAAGCTTCAATACTGTTTTTAATGTTTCAGGGATAACACGAAGATCAATCAATCGATTAATGTAGGTGGCAAGTTCAGTTTTAGTGGGTAGTTGTCCATAATGCAAAAGATAAGCAACCTCCTCAAAGCTGGCATAAGCAGCCAAATCATCGATAGAGTAACCTCTGTAATTTAATCCTTTTCCTTTTAATCCCACTGTCGCAATGCCAGACTCTCCAGCGACAACGCCAGCCAACCCCGCAGACTTATTGATCATCATGATCCTCCATTAATTGATCCAACTTTTTTTCATAGTCACGATACGCTAATACTGTATACAAATCATCTCGTGTTTGCATCATGCTAAGTACGTCACTCTGCGTTCCTTGCATTAAAATCGTATTATAGACAGTTAAAGCGGCTTGTGACATCGCTCGAAAAGCGCTTAATGGATACAGAACCAATTTTACGCCAACCAAGGCCAACTGCTCTCGAGTAAATAAAGGTGTTTTACCAAATTCGGTAATATTAGCTAAAATAGGTCTATTTAAGGATTGTGTAAACGCACTGTACTCATCTAGTTGCGTCAGTGCTTCTGGAAACAACATATCCGCACCACATTCCACATAAAAAGCGCAACGCTCAAGTGCTGCACTCATACCCTCGACAGCAAGAGCATCTGTTCGGGCCATAATCACAAAATCGTGATTATCTCGGGCATCTACGGCCGCTTTGATACGATCGCCCATTTCCTGCATGGAAACAATGGCTTTATTAGGCCGATGACCACAACGCTTCATGGAAACCTGATCTTCAATATGAACGGCAGCAACGCCTGCACGCTCCATCAACTTCACGGCTCTTGCAATATTAAACGCGTGCCCCCAACCCGTATCAATATCCACTAGCAACGGTAACGAACAGGCTTGTGTAATACGCCCAACATCGTCCATCACCTCAGTAAAACTGGTCATACCTAAGTCAGGCAAACCATAAGAGGCATTTGCAACACCTGCCCCTGAAAGATAAATAGCTTGGGCCCCTGCCTGTTGAGCCAATAACGCACTATAAGCGTTTATCGTTCCCATTAAAGGCAACGGTGCATGCTCATGAACCAAGGCTTTAAATCGCTTTCCCATCGAATTAGTCATAACGATACACATCCCCTATGTAATCGGTTTTTAGTATAATAGCGATTAAATCATTAAATGACCTTTAGAATACCATTTGCAATGTCCTGAAATAAGCACACGCTCATCCAAAACTTCACAAAAAACTTGTCCACGTCGAAAAGAACCTTGTATTGAGCGTAATTTGGGTTTATTTAACCGTTGAGACCAGAAAGGAGCCAGCACACAATGTGCAGAACCTGTCACTGGATCTTCTGGAATATTATGTTTTGGGTAAAAGCAGCGCGAATAAAAATCAACGTCTTGACTAATAGACGTTAAAATTAAACCTCGCTTTGGTAATTTGGATAACCGAATTAAATCAACCTGCGCATTTAATACCTGCGCTTCATTTTTAAGCACAATCAAATAATCTAAATCACTTTCAAACGCTTCAAGAATCGGTTGATTGGTCATGTCTTTGAATAACTCAACTGATTTTAAAGCCGAAACATTAAGTCGAGGAAAGTCCAACGTGAAAATATTTGCTTTTTTTTGAACGAAAAGATCTCCACTTAAACTTGAAAATCGTATTTTATTAACACTGCCTCGGCCTAACTCAAAAAGAAGGAATCCAGCCGCAAGTGTCGCATGACCACAGAGATTAATTTCGCATTTAGGTGTAAACCAACGAATTTGAAAGCCGTCTTTATTCTCAATGACAAAAGCGGTTTCAGACAAATTATTCTCAACCGCAATAGCCTGTAATAACTCATCATTTAACCATGTTTTCAGCAAACAAATTGCTGCAGGGTTACCGTGAAAAACCTTATCCGTAAAGGCATCTATCTGAAAAATCTCAATCCTTTGCACACATTACTCCGATTAATCACGCTTTAACAATGGTCCTTAAGACTATTTCAGCTGCACGCTGAGTCAACACAATGTCATTGGGTTCATGAGCGCCAGACACAAAACCTGATTCAAACATAGACGGAGCAAAATAAACACCATTGTCTAACATGCCATGAAAAAATCGTTTAAATAAAGCTTCATCTGCCGCAGCAACGTCATCGTAGTCAACAATAAACGATTTGTCAGTAAAACAATACCCAAACATGCCCCCCATCGATGTGCCACAAAACGGAATATGCATCGAATCCATCACATCAGTTAAAGCCTGAATTAACGAACCGGACATGTTGGTCAAATGATCATAGAATCCTGGCGTTTCAAGCTCAGTCAAGGTTGCTAACCCTGCAGCCATAGCCAATGGATTACCAGACAAGGTCCCTGCTTGGTATACAGGACCCGTTGGTGCCAAATAATCCATTATTGATGCCTTACCACCTAATGCACCAACAGGCATTCCCCCGCCAATCACCTTACCCAGCGTCGTCAAATCAGGCGTAACGCCATAAACAGACTGTGCGCCTCCCAATGCCACGCGAAAACCAGTCATAACTTCATCAAATATTAAGACGGCATTGTAGCTATCACACAAGGCCCTCAACCCTTGAAGAAAATGAGGCTGAGGTAAAACCATACCCATATTGCCTGCAATCGGCTCAACGATGATCGCTGCAATATCGTCTTTATACATTTCAAACAAACGCGCTGTTTGCTCTAGATTATTAAAATCAGACGATAATGTATGTTCAGCAATGCTTTGAGGGACACCCGCTGAAGAAGGAACACCACGGATAGCCGGATTTGAAGATGATTTAACAAGTAAGTTTCCATTCACAGATATAAAAGAAAACAAATATATTGCTACCAGGGTGGGCGAAAAAGCTAAGAAAATCAACGATTGGCTCCATTACTCAAAAATAATTTCCTAAAAAATATATCCGAAAATTTAGATATACAAAGATC
>JAJZSG010000108.1:0-1550 GCA_021849905.1 Pseudomonadota bacterium | reverse complement strand
ATTTGAAGATGATTTAACAAGTAAACTATCCGTGTGACCGTGATAACACCCGTTAAATTTAATAATTTTAGATTTGTTTGTAAAACCACGAGCCAAGCGAATGGCGGTCATTGTCGCTTCAGTTCCAGAATTAACCATTCTTATCTTTTCGATAGACGGCATTAATTGAATCACTTTTTGTGCTATTTTTATTTCAAGTTCAGTCGGAGCGCCAAAGCTCATACCAGACTGCAACACGCCCATCACTGCACTAATCACCCGTTCATGACAATGCCCCAAAATCAAAGGCCCCCAAGAACCAACGAAATCGATATAAGCGTTATCATCCACGTCGATAAGACGCGCTCCGATACCTTGCTTAAAAAACAAAGGGTCACCGCCCACGCCTTTAAACGATCGTGCCGGGGAATTGACACCACCAGGAATAACCGCTTGAGCTTCTGCAAATAGTTGGTGGGAATAGTGCATAATGAACTCCGAGTAAATCCAGTTTTTAAGACGCTCTATATCTTTTTTGTATTTATTTTAACATATTCGTAAAAGTAGCTAAAGATTTTTAATGAACTGCCGATAACATAGTGTTACTAATAATTCGAGGATGTAATCAATGATAAAACAGGACCATAATTCGACTAAAATTGACGCCTTTGATTTGATAAATCAATTAAATTCTGAAAAAACAATCAACGATATAGCAAAATTAAAATCTATTGTTTTTGACACACCCGAAGCAGAGCACACTAAAATACAACTTATCAAAGAAGAATTATCATCAGGTCAATATGAGATCAATAACAACAATATTGCTGACAAATTGATGGAATTTTTTCTGGTGCGCGAACAAGCCGAAATCGCTTGATAAACAAAATTAAACCCTTTAACGAGGTTGCATTCTCAGCGCACCATCCAGTCGAATCACCTCACCATTAATCATCGAATTTTCAATAATATGAATAACAAGACTGGCAAATTCATCCGGTTTACCGAGGCGATGAGGAAAAGGAACCGTGGCGGCCAAACTATCTTGAACGGCCTGAGGCATATTCAACAATAAGGGTGTTGCAATTAAACCAGGTGCTATCGTGTTCACTCGAATGCCAAAATGCGCAAGCTCACGCGCTGCGGGTAAAGTCATCGCTACAATTCCCCCTTTTGAAGCGCTATAAGCTGTTTGACCTATTTGTCCTTCAAATGCAGCAATTGACGCGGTATTGATAATTACGCCTCGCTCTTCATCAAGATTCACTGGTGGTAATCGACTCATTGCATCGGCTACAACTCTCATAACGTTAAACGTTCCAATCAGATTAATATCAATCACATGCTTAAATGCCTCTAAAGGCATCATCCCATCTTTACCCAGCATTTTACGCGCTGGTGCGATACCGGCACAGTTTATACATAAGCTCGGTATGCCTACACGTTTGATGGTATTCGATAATGCATTTTCAACCGATAGAGCGGAGCTAACATCACAAACAACATGGTTAATATGATGAAACTCCGGGATATTGATATCCCAAATCACAACCCGAACGCCTTGAGATCGG
>JAJZSG010000107.1 GCA_021849905.1 Pseudomonadota bacterium | reverse complement strand
CCGATCTCGTTAAATTTAGCTCTGTATATGCTTCATGGTATTCATAGGCTTGCAGCGTTAGAAACAACAGCCCTAATAAAGCGGTTAAAAATAAACCGATCTCCAACTGTCGTCGTTTATTTAGTTTCAACGCCCAATGCGCCCATGTTATCGTCACACCGGATGTCAATAAAATAATGGTATTGATTGCCGCTAATCCCCAAGCACCCATAGCCTCGTATGCACCGACAAAAGTTTCATTATTGGGGTTGATAAGCATAGGCCATGCGGCTTTAAAATCAGGCCATAGCGTGATGTGCGTAATGGGATGAATTTCCCCACTTAACAAAGGAATAGTCCAAAACCGTGAAAAAAATAACGCGCCAAAAAATGCACCAAAAAAACAAACTTCTGAGAAAATGAACCAACACATTCCCCAGCGAAAGGACTTATCAACCTGGATATCGTATAAACCTTTTTGGTTCTCATAAATAACCTGGCCAAACCAGCCAAACATCATAAAAATTAAAATGAAAAAACCAATCGTAAAAATATAAGGACCATACCAATCACTATGCAACCAAGAGGCTGCACCAACAAGCAACGTGGTTAATCCAATTGATCCTACGAGTGGCCAGTGGCTTGGCTGAGGAACGTAATATGTACCTTGCGCGCCCATCTAATTCTCCTAATTCGTGACTCTATCCGTCACATCAAATAATGTATAAGCCAATGTGATTGTCTTCACATTGGCAGGTAAGTTTGTATCTAAATG
Source organism: Pseudomonadota bacterium (assembly GCA_021849905.1). Classification (GTDB taxonomy): domain Bacteria; phylum Pseudomonadota; class Gammaproteobacteria; order Legionellales; family Legionellaceae; genus DDPF01. The sequence goes on along the minus strand of JAJZSG010000107.1, from coordinate 5,487 downwards.
AAACATCAAAGGCATGTTCATGGCTTCATGACCGTTCAAGGTTTGCTGCGTAAAACAAAAGCATTCGGTTTTTTTTAAATATTTTGCCGCAATTCCAGGTGTCACGCTAGGAATTGCCTGCACCGTCATGCGATGATCGGTTTTATTCTCCGCATAAAAAGCTAACTTCGCAATTTCACCGGGATGAACAGCCAATCGATGCGTTTTTGGATAAAACGCCCAAGGCACCGCACTATTATTGGTTGCAACAAATTCGACTAAAACCGTGCGATCACGAGCGACGGTTACCGTTTTCACATCATAAGCCACGGCTACTGGATTGGTTTTTCCATTAATTCCCAACGTCTTGCATAGACTATTGTAAATGGGAACCAGTGCAAACCCAAATGCAAACATCAATAACACAATGGTGGTTAAAATTAAAACCAACTTCACATGTTTTTTTACAACCATCGCAAACTCTTAAACAACAACGGGAGGTGTTGTGAAACTATGATACGGTGGGGGAGATGACAAGGTCCACTCTAACCCTCGCGCGCCTTCCCAAACCTGCCCATCAACATGCTTGCCGTGTTTAATGGTTCGAATGACGTTATACAAAAACAGCAATTGCGAAAAACCAAATATAAACGCGCCAACTGATGCAATCATATTAAAGTTAGTAAATTGCAGCGCATAATCTGGGATTCGTCGTGGCATACCAGCCAAACCTAGAAAGTGCATGGGAAAGAAGGTCAAATTAACGGATATAACGGATAACCAAAAGTGCCATTTACCCATACATTCATTATACATGTGACCAGTCCATTTAGGCAGCCAGTAATAGGTTGCGGCAAATAAGGCAAAAATAACCCCTGGCACCAATACATAATGAAAATGCCCTACAACAAAATAAGTATCCTGATATTGGTAGTCAGCCGGAACCAACGACAACATTAAACCAGTAAACCCACCAATAGTGAACAGAAACACAAACGCAACGGCAAATAACATCGGTGTTTCAAAGGTCATGGCACCTTTAAACATAGTACTGACCCAGTTAAAAACCTTGATACCCGTGGGTACAGAAATCAGCATGGTGGTGTACATGAAAAATAACTCAGCCCCCAACGGTACACCCGTCGTGAACATATGATGCACCCACACGATAAAGGACAATAATGCAATGCTCAACGTTGCATACACCATAAAATGATAGCCGAATAATGGTTTACGACTGAAGGTAGGGATGACTTCGGAAATAACACCAAAAGCCGGTAATACCAAGACATAGACTTCTGGATGGCCAAAAAACCAGAAAATATGTTGAAATAAAACAGGGTCGCCGCCGCCGGCTGCTTCAAAAAAACTCGTTCCAAAATGCCGATCGGCCAGCATCATGGTCACAGCACCTGCCAAGACAGGCATGATCGCAATCAACAAAAAGGCGGTAATTAACCATGTCCAAACAAACATGGGTAATTTCATCATCGTCATGCCAGGCGCTCGCATGTTAAGAATGGTCGCAATGATATTTATGGACCCCATGATCGATGATAATCCCATGATATGAATAGAGAAAATCATAAAATCAGTACTGGGTGGAGCATACTTTGTGGACAATGGAGCATACATGGTCCATCCGAAATTAGGCCCACCACCGGCATGAAACAGCGTTGACCCCAGTAAGATAAACGCAAAAGGTAATAACCAAAAACTCCAATTGTTTAGACGAGGTAAGGCCATATCGGGCGCACCAATCATCATTGGAATTTGCCAATTCGCCATACCGGTAAAGGCCGGCATCACCACGCCAAACAGCATAATTAATCCGTGGAGAGTGGTCATTTGATTAAAAAAGTTAGGGTCAACAAAACGGCTTCCAGGATGGAACAACTCCGCCCTAATCACTAAAGCCATGGCACCGGCCACAAAAAAGCTAAATAATGCCAAACATAAATAAAGCGTACCAATATCTTTATGATTGGTAGTAAAAAGCCATCGTTTAATAAAACCCATTAGGCCCTTACCCTGGTGGGGGCGGTGATCATCATGTGATTCTATATGTGAAATTGTATGACTCATCGAAAACCTCCCGCTTGAGCTTTTTTAACCAGTTTAGGTTGTTGAATGTTATTTTGACGCAATTTAGCAACATCTGCTGGCTGCACATCGTCGTTCGTGTTGTTGCCCCAAGCATTTCGCTCATAGGTCGTCATGGCTGCAATATCTTCATCACTGAGCTGATCTTTAAATGCTTGCATGGCAGAGCCCGGGACACCATTTAAAATGATGTCAATGTGTCTGGATATGGGATAACCCACGGCAACAGAACTACGTTTAAGTGCAGGATACATAGGGGGTATTCCACTTCCATCAGCTTGATGACACATAGCGCAACTCATCTCATATTTTTCTTTACCTAGTTTCATCAACTCGTCATGCGTCATTGTTGATTGTAAAGACAAGCTAGATATCGTTTTAACCGAATCAACGGAATAATCGTCTTCAACTTTAGGCTGTTCTGCCACCCATTTTTTAAATTCTTCATCACTAACGGCTTGAACAACAATGGGCATAAAACCATGGTTGATACCACACAACTCGGTGCATTGGCCACGATAAGTACCCGGTTTATCGATACGTGCCCATGCCTCATGCATAAAACCCGGTATGGCATCACGTTTAATGCCAAGCTCAGGTACCCACCAAGAGTGGATGACGTCACTGGATGTCACTAGAAACCTAATTTTTTTATGAATTGGTACGACTAAAGGCTTATCCACTTCCAACAAATACCATTCACCTTTAGGTTCCTGATTGTGGATTTGCGCATAGGGTGTTGATAAATTGCTATAATAGCTAATTCCCTGATCAAGATATTGGTACTTCCATTTCCACTGAGACCCCACCACCTTAATGGTGACATCAGCATTATTGCTGTCATCCATACGAATTAAAACCTTTGTCGCAGGAAACGCTAAACCGACTAAGATTAAAAAAGGAATGACGGACCATAAAATCTCTAATCGAATGTTTTCGTGAAATGATGCGGCTTGATATCCTTTTGATTTACGGTGATGTATCAAAGAATAAAACATCACACCAAACACAACAACGCCAATCACGGCACAAACCAAAATGGCAACCATATGCAAATAGTACATATCATGGCTTATCGGTGTAACGCCTTTAAACATGTTCATCTGCCACCAATCACCTGCTGCAAAAGATGACTGAGCCAAGCTTAAGGCACAAAGCAAAACTAATACTCTATGTATATTTAACCGATTTAACATCCCATTCCTCACTTCGTTAAACTGTGATTACTTCATTTCAATATCAGATACATTGTCTAGTAATCAATGCTGGGTCAAGACCCAGCCTACATCAGTGTTGTAGGTTGGGTCTTGACCCAACAATTAAACATACCACAGGAATTACGTAATAGACCGTATTTTCACCACAACGAGTAATTTCCCTCGGTTTTTGACTGATTCACAATATATTTGACAGCACTCATGATCTCAGCCGTCGTGCATTGTTTACAACCCCCATTTTTAGGATGCGCCTTACCTTTTATCGTATGCTCAACGAGTGCATCTAAATCTTGTGCAAGAAAAGGTGTCCATGCTTTTTTATCACCGATTACCGGCGCACCGGATTCACCGCTGTCATGACAAACGCTACAATTTTTTTTGTAAATATCTTGGCCACTCACAGGGAAAGTCTTAGAGCCACCTTTAGCGAGTTCAATTCTCTGCGAACGTGTTAGAGACTTATTAAGAATGTAATCAACAGACGCTTTAATATCGTTTTCCGAACAGATCACACAAGCACCCTTTACCGGCATGCTATTGTAGCCATTGATGACGTTACGATAAAGACCATTTAAACCACTGGTTTTTAAACGTGAATACCAGCTTGATGCACTGCCAATCAATGGAGCAGACATCGCGCCATTTTGATGACAAATAATACACGCACTCATGTACACTTCTTTCCCACGACGAAGCGTTGGTGGGTTTTTAGATGCAGGAACACCTAATGTTTCTTGACTCACAACCGTTTTAAGATATGAGGCAATAGCTAACCGATCAGCTTCGTTTAAATACCTTAAACTATCATAATTGACTTCTGCCATGGGACCTGCAACAGGACCGGCGTTATTGATAAGCTCGTGTTTTACAAACACATTAGCCACTTCTTCTTCTGTAGCCGACTCCAAACCCAGTTTAGTGATGTTTGGCGCCCAATAACCATCGATAAAACCACCGGTTAAGTAATGGTCTGCTTTTGGCGCACCTAACGGATTTAAAGGCGTATGGCACATACTGCAATGACCCAATCCATCAACGATATATTTACCGCGATTCCAAACGGCTGATTGCTTAGGATCATATTCAAAATGATCATTGGGATAGAAAAACAGTAAATTCCAACCTAGCAATGTTGAACGCGCACCCGGCACAGAAAACGGAAAAGGCAAGGGTTTATTTTTTTGCTCAACAGGTGGTATGCTCATGAAATACGCATACATAGCGCGCGCGTCGTCATCAGAGACATTCGCAAAATACACATAAGGGAAAACAGGAAAATAATTACGACCCTTCGGATCTTGTCCCTTTTTCAAGGCACGCACAAAATCATCTTCTGTCCAGCTACCAATCCCTGTTTTAACATCTGGCGTAATATTAGGACTATAAAATGTGCCAAAAGGCGTATCAATGGGCAACCCACCTGCATAAGCTGGTGTACCGCCTTTTACATTTGAATGACAAGCAATACAATCACCCATCTTTGCTAAATACTCGCCGCGCTTAACGAGGGTTTCTTTCGTAGGATCAGCCACAGTAATCCTTGGATAAGCACGATAATATTGATCAACAACCGGTGCCATGGGTTTGCCAGTACCATGCTCTTTACCAGTTTGAGCAACAACACTCGGGGCACTTAGAATGGCCAATATCGTTGCTAAACAACACGTCGCTACGCTATTGCTTTTAAACAAAGAGCCCACGCTCCCTCCTTTAAACCATAATATGGAATCAAACTAAAAGCCTTCGTTATCGAGTCAGTAAACGCTTTTAACTCAAAATAACATTAACGATAACCAAGACCGAATCTAACCTCGCATTTTATACTTCTCATAGCCTAACTTGCAATGCTGAACTTCAAATCGTTTTTAACTAAAAATCCTGCTATACCTATAGATAATCAATTCACGATAAAGGGCTATCATGATCTACCCGAATATTCTTGCCACAATCGGTCATACACCTATTGTCAAAATCAATCGATTAGGTACTAATCTTGATTGTGAATTATACGCAAAATGTGAGTTCTTTAACCCTGGTGGTTCTATAAAAGATAGAATTGGCGTATCCTGTCACAATCGCCGGGTAAGTGCCTGTCACGAAGCTCGGACTAATCCGAGCTGCGCGCGTAAGCAAGCGGAATTATTTCGATATTGGATTGCTAAGGTGGCTATGTGGCGATTGGAATCTG
>JAJZSG010000106.1 GCA_021849905.1 Pseudomonadota bacterium | reverse complement strand
ATATCAGATTTTATATTCTGTCATCGATGGAGAACAAATAGAGGCGACGCAGTGAGTGGAATTTCAATCAGAAATAAGTGATTTGCTCTGAAAAAAGACAGTTACGCAGCCTTATTGGAAGGACACGAAATGTCACGTTTATAACGAGTTAACGATGATGACATTAACATCAGGTGACGACAGGTTGAGTTTTTAATGGTGTAGTTAATGTATCGTGCCTTTTGAGCGAGATCCCTAGATTCCGCGAACAAGTCGCGGAACGTAGGCGGGTGGATTGAGTGGGAACCGGATAGGCAGATTAAATCTTGCGAGTTTTTAAAAATAAATGATTTATAAAATTTGCCAAAAGGGGACATTTCTACTTTGCCGCTACATTGTTAGAGGCGCAATATGCGATTTTTTGCATTTTTATGCCATAATAAAAGCCTATAGAACGTGTTGGAGATTATCATGGCACAATCAGTCAGATTATCCGATTCTATAGTCAGACAAGTGAAGTCCGTTTGCTTGGGTCTATGTATGAAGGTGGTGAGTTACTATTAGGGTGTAAATGATTAGCCGTTACAACCTAAAAAAAGAGATAAACAATTATGTCACGATATCTTGATCCCAAGGCCGATGTGGTCTTTAAAAAAATATTTGGTGACCACCCGCATTTATTGAAAAGTTTTCTCAATGCGGTGCTGCCATTGGCTAACGACAATCCTATTTTGGAATTGTTTTATTTACCCGCTGAACAAATTCCTCACATACCTGCATTTAAACGCACCATTGCTGATGTGAAGTGCACGGATAAGAAAGGACGTGTATTCATTGTTGAAATGCAAATCGACTGGACAGACAGTTTCAAACAACGCCTTTTGTTTGGAACGAGCCAAGCCGTTGTGAAACAACTGGAGAAAGGACAACCATACCAGTTGCTACAACCCGTATATGGGTTAGGAATTGTTGCTGACATTTATGAAAAAGAAAATCAAAGTTGGTATCATCATTATCAATTGGTGAAACAAGGTCATCAGGCGCACGATGTTATTGAGCATTTGCAGTTGGTTTTCATTGAATTGCCAAAATTCCCTGTGCATTCTCCTGAAGAGAAAAAACTCAGATTGTTGTGGTTGCGATTTTTACGCGAAATTAACGAAGAAACGAAGAATGTTTCGCAGGAATTACTCGATGTTCCTGAAATATCAGAAGCTGTAGATCTAGCTGAAGAATCCGCTTATACACCAGGTGAGCTTAATGCCTATGAAACGTACTGGGATAATGTCAGGACTGAAAAAACGTTATTGCTTGGACGATATGAGGAAGGCGAAGCTGCGGGCAGAATGAAGGAAAAAACAGATCTGGCAAAAAAAATGATTAAACGGGGTGTTACCATAGAAATCGTGGTAGAGGACACGGGGTTGATGCGAGAGCAGGTTGAAGAGATTAAAGCGAGCCTTGATGAGGGGTTGTAGGTAGTGTTCAACAAACTGTGTCATCTCTGGAAGATCGGCATGAACTAAATCGGCTTTCTGAAGTAGCGCAGACTAAGTGGTTCTAATTTTTCGCAATCTAATTTCTACAATAGAACCTAAAGCTAAGGCGGCTTTTTTTAAGCTTTTCATAGTTAGATTTTTTCCAGATTCGATACGTTGATAACTTTGATAAGATACCCCCATTGTTCTTGCCACATCTGCCATAGTGCGATGGTTTAATGTTCTTAAGATATGAAGAAGTGCTGGCGCTACAATTTCGGGACTTGCTGCGATTACTATTTCTCCATTTTTTAATTTTGAAGGCAAAGGGATCTCCTCATCCTTTTCCAGTCTATCTAGAAGCATTAAATCAAGTACCTCTTGTGCATTAAATATGATTTCATCTAACGTTTCACCATAAGTAAAGGCATTTTCAATATCACGGAAAGTGGCTAAATAACCACACCCATCAGGTTCTATTTTTGCACCATAACTTAATCCAAAGATCTCATTCATTATTCACCTCTTCCGGTCAATTTAACGCCTGTTTGCTTTTCAATAGCTTTTAAAAGACCAACGCCTAAATCTTTTGTTCCATGAACGGGGACGGGCACAGCACGCAATCCTTCTTTTTCCATTTTATAATGGCTTCCTCGTGTTGACGTATGTTGCCATCCCTGTTTTTTTAAGATTGTTATGACGTCTTTGCCGTTCACTGCAAGTCCAAGCACAGTTTATATATATTGTTTTAATCATAGCGCAACTCTCTAAAAATAACAACTTATATGTTGTGCTCTTGTGATGGAAGAGTTATCGTGTAATCTGTAAAAATTCAAACTTAATCTGACTAAATCTTTTGCTCCATGAACGGGGACCGCCATAGCTAAAAATGATTAATAAAATTCAATGGGATGGTGGCCACTGTTGTGCAGCATGCGAAGTATTTGAATGACAAAAGCGTCTTCTTAATACACGATGATATAATTTACCATACAACCAACCCTCTAATAATCATAAATTACTCCCTTTTTAAAATCCTATTTTAGTACTTTAAAATAAAATTGTACTATAACTAAGTTTAAAGTGCTTTAGGAGAATATTATGCATACACAACCACCCCAAGTAAAAGTGATTGGTGTAAATGGCCAAGTGTCACTTGGAAAAGAGTTTGCTTGAAAAATGGTACTGATTGATCAAGTCGACGATGGGACTTGGATTATTAAATGTGGAGAATTTGTTCCTGATTCAGAAAAATGGTTACATCAGGGTGATAATCTTGCCAAGATTGAAAAAGCAATTGATTGGGCGGTAAAAAATAAGCCTTCTGAAAACTTTGATGAAATGATTCAAGGGAGAGAGAATGGCAACGATTAAAATTGATTTAAATAATCCAGCATTTCAAACTGATTTATTCGATTTAGAAAAAAAAGAGCAGCTAGCGTTGATTAAACTTTAAAAAAGCTCAATCAATTAACATGGGGTGAATTATATGCCGATCATGGTCTAAAGTGGGAGGCCGTTTTGTCAAAAAAAACAAAAACAGGTGAGCGAATTTACACGTTTCGGTTTTCTCAAAAATACCGAGCTGTGGCTTTAGGATATGACGATTTATCGATATCAATTCTCTGAAAATGATCGAGGGTGATTTACCTAAGCGTGCACTAACCTTGATTATGGATTGGGCTAAGCTGCATTAAGCCGAATTATTGACTGATTGGGATTTATGCACGAAAAAGCTAATGCCTAATAAAATAGAACCATTGAAGTAGGAGTGCAACTATGTATTGGGATGTGGTTTCAGTAAAGCCAGAGCAACACTTAACACTTAAAGGTAAATTTTCTGATGGTTTACAAGGCGCTGTTTATTTTAAACCGTCACATTTGACGGGTGTTTTTGAGTCTCTTAAAGATGAAAAATATTTTAATCAAGTTTTTGTTGACCATGGTGTTGTGACTTGGCCTGGTGAGCTTGATCTAGCACCAGATGCTATGCATACAGAAATAAAGAGAAATGGCTTTTGTGTTCTGGAATAACATGCTAGTTGGTTATGCACGAGTATCAACAGCCAATCAAAATCTAGATCTACAGATTTCTGCATTGAAAGAGGTTGGTTGTGAAAAGCTCTATCACGATCAAATATCAGGAACGAATACAAACCGACCTGGGTTAGATATGGCTCTTGAAGTCTTAAGAAAAAATGACACGTTAGTTGTTTGGAAGCTTGATCGATTGGGTCATACTGTTAAAGGGTTGATTGATTTGGTTAATCAATTGCACCAAAAAGAGATTCACTTGAAAAGTATTACTGATAATGTGGACACATCCACTCAAGCAGGTCGGTTCTTTTTTCATGTGATGGCGAGTCTTGCGCAAATGGAGCGTGAATTAACGGCTGAAAGAACGAAAGCTGGACTCGCTGCTGCAAAAGTAAAAGGACGAGTGGGTGGTCGAAAACGTAAAATGACTGAAAACAAGATTGAATCGGCAAAGCAATTATTAGCAAATGGGACGTTACCCAAAGATGTTGCACAAAATCTTGGTATCTCTGTGCTAACTTTGTATCGTTGGATTCCTGCTTCAAACCTATGAAACGTACTGGGATAATGTCAGGACTGAAAAAACGTTATTGCATAGGCTATCTTAAGTCTGTGGTAACAGACCCTATCTATGCAAAATATCCGAGCCGCGACCGTCAGGGAGCGGAAAAATTAGTATAAATAAAGCAGGCCTAGATAGCATATATTGTTAATGAACAAGAATGATCAATGGCTATGTTTGAAAACAAAAATCGAACATTCGTCACGGCCATTTAACTTTTCCACTCCCTAACGGTCGCGGCTCGGATTTTTTGCGCATATATTGAGCATTTACATGTGATCGCCCTAGTTAGAAATGATATTCATGTTACCGATTTCATCATCAAACCTAAGCGTTTTTAACAGTTGGTCTGACATCTCTTTTACATGATGATCATGATACATCATCATAGACTGCCATAGTAAAAAGATGATAGTTGATGTGATTAATGATTGTTCGATAGATGTGTTTTTTGTGTTTTGAGATAACACGACCAAACTCATGCATGCTAAACCGGCTAATATCAGCAATTTGTCCTGCTGCCACAGGTAATCACCAGCTTCATGAATGACTTGTTTGGGGCTGATGAGTCCGCTTTTTAATTCAACCGCTCGTGTTAGGGAAAATGCGGCGTGGGAATTAAAATCGAGATTAACCTTGTCTTTAATTAATTGATATATTTCTCGGTATATAATTAGTTGTTGAGACTCCCAAGTCTCATCAGCAAAGTTGGGTTGAACTTTTAGTTTATCCGTCAGTGTATCCATCGAGTTGACTAATGAATCGTCGTTTATGTTTTTTCTAAACCCTTTCAGTAGGCCATGATAAATCACGTTAAAATAATTAACGATATCCGTATAAAATTCAATTTCATTAAACGTTACAACGTGTAACTCGTGATTAACAATAAAGTGAACCGTATCAAGATATCCCAATGCTTCCAGTGTTCTTGCGTATTTTTTTGCATCACTAAAATCAAATGCTCCTAAATGCCCACCTTGCAACTCTATACATCGTAAAGCGTAATTGTTTTTGATTCTTTCATAGCTTTTAGATGTTTGAGCCACATTGGAGTAGGGTGGTTTGAGTCCGACTAAGTGTCTCGGAAGCTTATCGCTTTGGAATCGTGCTAAATAGTTTACATTGTAAAACGAGTTTGACGCGCCATGAATCGCTTCAAATAAATCATTTTTTCCGGATGACTGTTTAATTGCAAACGCGCAAACCAAAGTTTGGTTTGGGTGTTTATTGGACAAGTATTCATTGTTTTCATTCAAATCAAAATGTTCGGATGGATTAAAATCATGCACGCCACCATCATGATACAATTGACCGTCAATCTCGACTGGTGCAAACAAAATGGGTATTGAACTAGACGCACGGCAAGCTAGCGCTATGTCAACATCGGGCGTCAGTTTGGCATTGAAAACAGTTAGAATACCATCAGGATGGGTCACCGCTGTGACCGTTAGCTGTTTAAAGTGTGTGGGGAATGATTTATGGAGAGTGTCGAGATCACGAAACGTCAGGCAGGGATTTGTTTGTTGAAATTTATTGACGATAGGTTTTAGTTCAGGGTACAGCTTGATATCAACATGCTCAAGTTGACTTTGAAGCCCTTGAATCAATGTGTTTCGAATAAAATCCTCCAGGGGTTTGCCGCTTCGTGTTAGCGCGCATTGTCCTGTGGGATTGGGTTGAAATAAACGACCGCATCGTTTACCCAGAAGATCAGGAAAATTATTTTGTTGGATTTTTTCACGAATAACGTCGTGGGGTATACCGACTGCAATCATTGCGGCACTTAAAGAGCCTGCTGATACACCGGCTATATCGCTTATTGAATCAAGTATGCCAGTATCGTCTAATGCCCGATAAACGCCAGTGTAGCTGGTTCCTTTAATACCGCAACCTGTTAGTACTAAGCGTTTAATTTCATTCATTAGAATAATCCTTAATAAAGCAACGTGATGCAACCTGGGTAATATTTAAACGATGTTTAGATTTGAATAGGTGGCACGGTTTTTTATTTTAAAAATTGCATTATACGGGATTATTGCTTTTTTTTAAAGCAGTTAATTTGGCGATGAAAAGTTTGGGGATAAATTTTAAAACAAAAATCGAGTGTTTTATACCGCCATCTAAGTGTTCCGCGGCAGTCACTCCCGACTGCCACCTCATCAGCGTGTACTATTGTGGAGACACCCCTGAGGTCCCAGCCGGGCTCGGCGACATCCGGTCGCGCCGTTACAC
>JAJZSG010000105.1 GCA_021849905.1 Pseudomonadota bacterium | reverse complement strand
TTGATCAATTTAAACCGCAACAATTTGGTAAGCGTCTATGGGTATGCCCATCCTGGCTCACACCACCAGATGAAACGGCCGTCAACCTGATTCTTGACCCGGGGCTCGCCTTTGGTACAGGCTCACCAGCAACGACATCTATATAAATTAAATTTTTAGAACTATCTAACTGATGTGAGATAACCCTGATTGACTACGGATGTGGCTCAGGCATTTTAGCGTTGGCTGCATTAAAATTAGGGGCGAAGCATGTTCACGCGGTTGATATTGACGAACAAGCGTTAATCGCAACACAAGACAATGCCTTTAATAATAAATTGAGTGCAACACAGTTAAGCGTGGGGCAACCCGAGGCACTCGATACAGTGGTTGACATTATCATTGCAAATATCTTATTAGCCCCGTTGTTAACATTGCACGCTCGCTTCCGAGGATTGTTAAATGACAATGGAATATTAGTTGTATCGGGTTTACTGGCAGATCAAGTTCAAGATTTGATCAAGGCCTACCAGACTTATTTCACTCATGAATCCACTTATCTCGAGCAAGATTGGGCGTTGGTATCATTCAAAGTAGCGCCCTGAACAACAGGCTGTGATTCGGGCATAAATCGATGGAGCCTTGCCGCTCTCATTTGTTGACGACGGGCTTCTTCAGGGTCAACAACTTTTGGCTGGCGTCCTAAATACTGCCTTAAAAAATCAGCTTGCTCGCTTAATTCTTGGCTAATACCCACTTGAGACTCTGGCGTGTCGTAATAGCGATGGCTAACATAACGGGTTTCAAATCCCTCATAATGGTTAGGGATATAGAGATTATCACCAAAAATAATATGGTTCGTCTTGTCAGGCATCTGATGCCAACGTACCAAATTCTCTTCGCTAAAAATATACGATGTACCGGGAACAGGCGTCCAGCGTTGACCATCAAAATATTGCTTCATAAGTAATACCGTGTCTTGCTTTGATGGGCGCTCGCTAGTAATCAGGCAAGGGTCAACATCAAGTCGCGCTGATAACTCATTATAGTTACCAAGACGATAAATGATATTCGGATCGATCGCTTGTGCAAGCCGCTCTAATTCATTTGAATTTAATCTAGGCTGCTGAATGGCTTGAAGCGCTTCAAACTCAGGGTCTGATAAATTAAGTGAATGGATGCTATCTCGAACAGGTTGTCTATCTTGACCTTGATGTTCTGGTCTGTATCTATCAAACACTCTATAAAAATCTAAATTCCAATGATCGATACGAATCTGTTGAAGATTTATATTCAAATGAAGGTTAAAAGGGGGAATAATTAAACGGGGTCTAAAATAATCCAATGCACGCGAAAGCAAATGATGAATTGGTCTAAGAACACCTAGTACTGGATTATCGTTGATATAGCGTTCTTCAAAAATATTCAAAAAAGAGTCGCTACCATTGATTACATATTGAACACCATTAAGCAGCCCAGCTGCTGCACCAGAAAGAATAATCGAATATAACTGTAATGACGTAATCGATGGCAAAACAATTGAAAGGAAGACAAAAACGACAATAATTTTAGCGACCTGCAGTAAAACGTTCATCAAACCAGCCCATATTCGACCTGTTTGATAAGCCTCGACTATATTGCGATAAATCGCGTTAAACGATTTAACAATTTCGGCAAACGGAAAGGTTAACAAAACAAATGCTAGCGTGATAGGATATAAAAAAGCGCCCAAAAGTCCAGCATATAAACGTTGCCATATTGTCATAATTAATAGCCATTCATAAGTTATAAAGTAGGCATGTTATCAATTTTGTTATCTTTAAGCAAATAAAAAGAACAGAAAGGCTTTTGGATTTCGTTAGCATCTACAGTTAATTAGTTTCAGCCAACGTTCCACGACTTGTTCGCGGAATCCAGGAATATGGCTCTTTACCTGGATATCTGGATCCCGCGAACAAGTCGCGGGGCGTTGAGAAAACTAATCCAACAATCCAAGCCCTTTCACCATTTCACGCTCACTTCTCAACTCAGCCAAGGTTTCATTAAATTTGTTTTGACTGAAGTCGTTCAACTGAACACCCTCGACAATTTTAATCACACCCTGTTCGCGACGAGTCGGGAATGAAAAAATTAATCCTTCATCCACACCATACTCACCTTTTGAGGTTTGGCAAACTGAAAAAGATTCATGAGGCACGGTGTCAGTGACTAGATTATGTACGCTCATCACAATCGCATTTGCAGCCGATGCAGCAGATGATGCACCTCGCGCCTTAATGACCGCAGCACCTCGTTGTTGTACCGTTGGCACAAACGTCTCTTTCAACCAAGCGTCATCAGCGATGACCTTTGCCGCTGAAACACCATTAATTTTTGCATGATAAAAATCAGGAAACTGCGTGGCTGAGTGATTACCCCAAATGGCCATTTCTGTAATTGCGGAAATATCAACCTGTGCTTTTTTAGCCAGTTGAGTCCGTGCGCGAAGCTCATCTAACAAGGTCATCGCATAAAACCGGTCAGCGGGAATATCTCGAGCGTGGTGCTTTGCAATTAAGCAATTGGTATTACAGGGATTACCCACTACAAAAACGCGCACGTCATCACTGGCATTATCGTTAATGGCAAGGCCTTGTTTAGTAAAAATGCCACCATTTATTTGCAATAAATCAGAACGCTCCATACCCTGCTTACGAGGAACCGAACCGACTAATAAAGCCCAATTAACACCATCCATTGCTTCATTAAGATTAGAGGTGCACACCACACGCTTTAACAAAGGAAATGCGCAATCATCTAATTCCATAGCAACGCCATGGAGTGATGGCATAGACGGCTCAAGCTCTAGTAAATTTAATTCTACATCAACCTGCTCACCAAACATTTGCCCCGATGCAATACGAAACAATAATGCATAACCAATTTGTCCCGCGGCACCCGTGACAGCAACCCTTACTTTTTTGTTCATTAGATGGTCCCTTAAGTTTAACCAGTCTCTATGATACTATTGGCATCTTAAACAAACCAGTCTGATCTGTAAAACTATGCTCCCCCTATCGCTTTATATCCACATGCCCTGGTGTATTCGAAAATGTCCTTATTGCGATTTTAACTCGCATAAAAGTCCATCGAGCCTTCCTGAAGATGATTATATTTCTGCCCTCATCAACGATTTAACCGTTGATTTAGAATCCATCGACGAACGCCCCCTTCATTCTGTTTTTATAGGTGGTGGCACACCAAGCTTATTTTCAGCAGCGGCTTTCGACAGATTATTAAATGACATTCAGACGATGTTGCCCTTTAAACAGGATATAGAAATCACCATGGAAGCGAACCCTGGTACCGTAGAGCAGAAACGCTTCAGCGACTACCGGGCATTAGGCATTAATCGTTTATCACTCGGCATACAAAGTTTTAATTCAAATCATTTGAAAGCATTAGGTCGCATTCATGATGACAAGCAAGCTCGTGTTGCAATTGACATGGCACGTCATGCTGGATTTGAAAACATTAACATTGATATCATGCATGGCTTACCTAAGCAAACCATTGAAGAAGGGCTTGACGATCTCCGTACAGCGCTAAGCTATCAACCCGAACACCTATCCTGGTATCAATTAACCATTGAACCCAACACGCTTTTTTACAAAACAAAACCCCCTCTCCCCACAGAAGACGATGCATACTTTCTGGAGGAAGCAGGATTTAAAATGCTAGACAGTGCTCAGTACACACGATATGAAATTTCTGCATTTTGTAAAGATAGTCAATCCGCTAAACATAATTTGAACTATTGGCTATTTGGCGACTATTTGGGAATTGGCGCCGGAGCACATGGGAAACTAACATCTACCGATAAGACGTCTATTCATCGCACCCGAAAACATCGCCAGCCTAAGGATTATCTCAATCCCAACAAACCATTTATTGCTGAGAGTGCGTCTTTATCAATGCGTGATATTTTATTTGAATTTATGCTCAATACCACACGCCTGGAACAACCGATTTTAAATCAATTATTCACCGAGCGAACCGGTCTTCCTGTAAAAAACCTAATGCCAGGACTGCAACTCGCTGCAAATAAAGGACTTATCTATCTAGATGATACATACTGGCAGATTACGGCCCTTGGGCGACGTTACACGAATGATTTGCAAGCCTTATTTTTCGAGTAATTGCTTACCCCCTCAGGTCATTTCGAGGGTCTTGAAATCAAAGCAGAATCCAGTATCATCTGATCTTGTATGGGGCCGTTAGCTCAGCTGGTAGAGCAGGAGGCTCTTAACCTCTGTGTCATAGGTTCGATCCCTATACGGCCCACCATACACTTAAGCTCTCTAATCCGAGCACAACATTCAAAACTCTTTCCGTCATGGAGCAGTCAATGTTAACGTCTATCCTATTTTTATTTTATATCATTGCAGCCTATTTAATTGGCTCAATTAGTTCGGCCATAATCGTTTGTCGTCTATTTTCATTACCTGACCCAAGAACCGAAGGCTCACATAACCCCGGTGCTACGAATGTACTGCGTATTGCCGGGGTAAAATATGGGATTATTGTCTTAGTTGCCGACATACTTAAAGGTCTTATTCCTGTCGCATTCGCTCACCTGCTCGGTGCAAACACCACAACATTGGCTTATGTTTGCCTAGCGGCTGTGTTTGGACATATGTACCCGCTGTTCTTCAAATTTAAAGGGGGTAAAGGTGTGGCAACGGCTTTGGGTGCATTACTTGGTTTTCATTGGCTAGTCGGCCTTATGGCCATAGCCACATGGCTTGTCGTGGCTCTAATCAGTCGATATTCATCGCTAGCATCCGTTATCGCTATTGTATTTTCGCCTTTTTATGCCATTGGCATTAGTCATAACATCGATACAGTTATTCCATTAGGCATCATTGTGATGTTTGTCGTGTATAAACATCACGCCAATATTACGCGTTTAATCGATGGTGAAGAAACGAAAATTACGTTTAAACGCGGTAAACCAGCAGGATAATGCTTAAGTAATAATAAATATATTTTTTGTCAATTAATCTGACAACGGCCATCGGGCTTTCACCTCAATGGCCATATCAGCATCCTTCTCACCTCGCAATAAATGTAAAAAACCGGCATAAGCAACCATAGCCCCATTATCTGTGCAATATTCAGGACGCGGAAAATGCACTTGTCCTCCACATTCTGCCATTAGGTGAGTTAATGCCTGACGTAAAGCACGATTAGCCCCGACCCCTCCGGCAACCACTAAACATCGACCCGATGTTTGCTCAAATACTCGACGACATTTTATGACGAGCGTATCAATCACCGCATCCTGAAACGCCTTGGCAATCCCTGAGCGGGCCGCGTCATCTTTAAGGCTATTATTCCAACTGGTTAATGCGTGCGTTTTTAATCCACTAAAGCTAAAATCCAAACCAGGACGGTCTGTCATAGGACGAGGAAATCGCGATAAACTCGTTTCATTTGAATGATTTTGAATATCAAGATCGGCAAGTCGTGCTAGTTCGGGTCCACCAGGATAGGGTATACCCATTAACTTCGCTGTTTTATCAAATGCCTCTCCCACTGCATCATCGAGCGTGTCGCCCAACAACTGATAATCCCCTAAACTTCGTGCTTCAATCAACTGTGTATGGCCACCTGACACGAGCAATACCACAAACGGAAAATCAAGCTGAGGCGAATCCAGTTGAGCCGCCAACAAATGCGCTTCAAGGTGATGAACAGCTAAAGCCGGAATATTAAGTGCGAAAGCAAGACTTTTTGCAAAACAAGCACCGGTTAATAAAGCGCCAATCAATCCTGGACCTGCCGTATATGAAATCGCATTCAATTGAGATTTTTTAAGTTGAGCCTGTTGTAAGGCTTCATCAACTAAAGGAACCAAATATTTAACATGATCACGCGATGCCAACTCCGGCACAACACCCCCGAAATCACGATGCATCATAATTTGCGAATAAAGCCTATTGGCCAACAAACCCTGCTTATCGTTATAAATTGCCACACCAGTTTCATCACAAGACGATTCAATACCTAAAACAAACATGACTATACCTGTAATTTAAATTTTCACTTATGTTTAAAATATATCGATTATACGCTAATTTTCAGGAAACTTTCAGACGCAGTAAACACATCGTGATATTAAGGGTTCTTGCCATATTATAAGAAAAACGCTACTATGCAGTACGCTTTCTATTAAAGCTTAATTTTCGGGGCGTAGCGCAGCCTGGTAGCGTACTAGCATGGGGTGCTAGTGGTCGAAGGTTCAAATCCTTCCGTCCCGACCAATAGAATCAATGAGTTACGAATAAATACCTTCGCAGTAAAAATTCTAGGGTACACCTTGGGGTACATTTAATATAAAGTGTTAGCATTCTAAATCGCACCACCCTATATTTTAGTCGTGTGATAG
>JAJZSG010000104.1 GCA_021849905.1 Pseudomonadota bacterium | reverse complement strand
GTAACCTTCTTGGCTAGTTTTGGAATTTTGATGTCAATTAGCTCGCATCGGATTTTATTTAATAAAATGTAAATTGAGTCATGAGCCCCAATAATTAATTAAAATTAATCAAAACGAATAAAATTAAATCACAATAAACTTGATTTTGTCTTAAAAATAACCTATATGTTTATTAAATAAATTACTTGGAACAGAAAAATGGGTGCCAATCAAATTGAAGAAATAGATTTGGTGAAACTGGCTAATCTAAGATCCGTATTCCAAGAAGAAATTTCTGCAGAAATAGGCAGATTACGTGCGGCATTGCCTTGGAAGATGAGGGAAGATGCGGGTGAAAGCACGGTAAATAGAATAGAAAAAATGGCTCGAATGAACACTTTCGATACAGACGACGATTTTAAGGCGGTATTCATAACTATTAAAAATACGTCACAAATAATCCTTAACGATGCTGATAAATTATTAATCAAAAAGTTAATTATTATGGAACGGGCACATATAATGCTTTCAAGCCCTAAAATGCCTTCAACCGCACAAACTATTAGGGCACAAAATACTTGGTTAGAAAAAAATAGAGAAAGTATTCTTGATAGTACGAGCCAAGCCATCAAAAGTCTTGAAAAGCACCTCGACGTCTTACAATATAGCCGAAGTAGTAAATTAGTAGAATCAATAAAGCAAATATCTAACATTCTTTTTGGTGCACTGTACTTTAAACGACACTTTTATGATGGCACCGATAAAAAAACCGGAAAAACTTACAGCACCAAAACCAATCAAATTTATCGAGATATGGTTCATGATATAAAACCTCATTTGCCAGAACCAAATAACGAAGAGAAAGAAACTATTAGAAAAAATAAAATCTAACCGTTAAAAAATGAATATCATATTTTGCCAGACATCTCAGGGAATTTAGCCGTGTGAGGTAAAGAAAAAATAGGCAAACGAATCATCTCATTCAGCTCTTCAAGCGGTGTTTTTGCACTGAAAAACTCATGATCCGACTTTTTTGCTTTAGACAAAACCTTGTACAATGGATGCTGATCAGCACGATCTTTATTTTTTGAATCCTGAATAGTTTGAAGCAGATAGTGGTGCTTCTCCTCTGAAAAATCTAACTCCCCAGCAGACCGCACCATAGCCCAAACATCAATAGGTGCTTTTATCAAACCGAGTACGATATACGCTAAGTCCTTTGAGGATGGATTCGTATTAAACATATTAATTGTGTCTTGTATAGCTTGCTTTAAAATTATTTTTTCACGTAGCAAGGCTTGAGTGACAAGTTCACGATTATTTGCTTTAGCGACGACAAATGCATGTGAACCTTAAGAGAATACATGATCATCCATACGAAGCTTGTGGCTTACGGACAACAGCAAATTGATAACCCCCAGGTGTCGATTTTGAGTGGCCACGTTGGTTTAGTTTGGAAGGCGTTTCCATCACAAACAAGGTATTGACAGCACGCGAATAGGCAATGAACAGTTGATGCAACCAAGGTGTAAACTGATAACATTCGTTACTAGAAATTTTGGGCAGATGCTGTGGCGCTTTGGTTGTATTATCAGCAAGGAGTGCTCTATTTGCTTTTAAGACGCGACGCGCCTCATCAGTGTCTAAAAATTTGTAAGCAACAACAGTATGAAATTCTTGACCGATGATTTGTTCTGGGGTGAAAACGAGTGGGGTATTAAATCGCGCTCTCGCATCATCAACAAATGCGGGCGTCGTAACAACGGCAAATTCAGTTGTGTTTGTTAACTCTATAAGCCAGTGGACAGAGTGCAATTGGTCTGGAGATAATAGAGCAAAGGTACCTCTAGGCGCATCAGAAGAAATTTGAGTCTGGCGTGCTTCTTCCTTATCAACAACCCCGCCTTGAATAATTCGTCCCATTTCAATCAGTTAATCCAGGGTTTGGGCAATTTCATGCGTGTAACGGTGTGTTTCATCTGACAATAAGGATAAGCCAACATAAGTCTTGCCAGAGCCGGCCACGCCATTTAACAGCATGGGATAAGTTTTTAGATGCCTAATCTCGGCTTGTGAAGCACTTAAATGCATGAATTTTTGATTGTAATAATCCAAACCAATCACATCAGATGCATCAGCAAGCTCCATGTGCGTCGTCACACCAAAACGAGTAACGCCCTCTGTATCGCTTAATGGGCTGAATAAATCGGATGCGCTCAATCGTATTATGGTGAGTTGATAATAATTCATCTGAACCCAAAGCCTCTTTCCAATAATAGATTGGCATGTTTTTATGCTCTCTTTATAACAATTCAGTTTGATTGCAGTGCATTTTAGCAATTTAGTGCAAGCGGTTGATATTTTAAAAAAATAAACTATACATTAAGTATGTACTCATACGGAGTTAGTAAAATGGGGCCGAAAGCAGATTCAGAGACGCTAAAAAACAATAAATCGATTATCAAAATGGCAAGGCAAAGAATAGAATTAAGACAAAAAATTGCCACAGAAATATATAATTTACAATCTTCACTATATCTGGGTTCAAAGGCTATAACTCATGTCAGAAATTTTGTAGAAAGTAATTTATCCTGTTTCACAGGTGACATCAGAGAAAAAGACCTTAAGTTTAAGGAACTTATAGACGAACTTAACACAACACCTCCCCACTTTAACAACGAGCAAGAAATTATTCTTAAAAAATTGTGCATTATGGAATGTGCCCATCGCTATCTTGAGTCCCAAAAAGAGCCCACCAACTTTTACAATTTAGGGTGGGGATCTTTTGAAAATAAACCAATAGTCGAATACGCCATTAAAGAGCAAAAACAAGTATCGGCGAGTTTGTTAAACGCTGAAAAAGTTTTTAAAGAAAACGATACTCTACTAAAAATAAGAAGAAGTAGTGGTTTAACAGAAATATTAAAACAAATGACTACTCTTGGCTTAATAAATGTCAAACGTGCTCTTTGGGATGGCCCCAACACCACGAACAGTAGTCGAATTTATCGTGGCTTGGTTAGTGACATAAAACCTACTATTGAAAAAGCAAAAGAAGAAGAGCAAAATCTCAAGACACCAAAATAACGATGAATCAAACAAATCTTGGCTCTTCCTAAAAGAGCCAGACCTCAAAGGATGAACCATCACCCTAGCGAACCCGCCTCATCAAATACAATCCAATCAATGCAAACAAACACGTTGGCGCGATTGCTGCCAGTTCAGAGGGAAATTGATACACCTGACTCACTGACCCTAAAAACCGATTCATAATATAAAAGCTAAAGCCAGCCGTCGCCCCCACCAAAAGCTTTGACCCCATACTAGACGTGCGTAATGGGCCAAAAATAAAAGGAATGGCTAGCATCATCATCACAACTGTTGTTAAGGGTTGGGCCAATCGCTGCCAAAAGGCTAACTGATAATTGAGTACTGTTTGATGACTTATTTTTTGGGCATGTAAATACCGATACAGCTCAAGCAAGGTCATTTCGTCCGGCTCACGCGTGCTTACACTTAAAATGGCGGGCTTCAATGCAACATCCCAAGTCATCAGCGAATCGTGCCGCACTCGAGTTTCATTCTTATAAAATTGGGTTTCTTCCACGTCATGGGCTTGCCAATAACCGTTAATAATATCTATTTTGGCTATTTTTCGGGAAAATTGTAATCGATGGGCGTCATTAAAATGAAATTGATAAACTTGCTCTAAAACATGATGAGGCAGGATAGCACCGATATTAAGAAAATCATTTTGATGACGTATCCACACGCCTCTCGCGGTTCGTAAAGTCTGCCCCCCACTGAGTGCTAACGCGCGTTGATTGTGACTAAACTGAACAAATTGTGGGATTACGGTTTCACCTAAAATCGTCACAAAAAAAATCAAAATCAGCGCAGCTTTTAACACAGCTCGTGTGATTTGACCAATTGACATGCCCGCAGCACGCATCACCACCAACTCATGATGATTAGCTATCACGCCTAAGCCGATTAGACTGCCCAAAAGACTTGCCATGGGGAAAAAAAGATAAACCTGATACGGCATCTGTAAAAAAACAAAGCTAGCAGCTTGCAGAATACCGTAATCGCCTTTACCTAAGCTATCAAGCTGATCAACAAACAAAATAAATATCTGCAGCCCCGCCAACATGAGCGTCACGAGTGCTATGGATCCCAGCACAGTCTTGGCAATGTATCTGTCTAGGAGCCTCATGATAGTTTCACATGATTTCGCCAAATCAGCAGCAGTCCGAATAATCCAACTAACAAATGAACCCACCACATCCCCAACCAGACCGGCGTTTTTCCTGAAGCCAACCAATCACGAGAAATAAACAACAAATTGGCATAAAAAATGAATACAACAATCGCAGGTAAAATCTTGGCAAACTTACCTGAGCGTGAATTCACACGACTTAAGGGTACCCCAACCAGTGTCAGTAAAATCACCATTAAAGGAATAGACAAACGCCATTGTAACTCAGCCGCTTTAGCCGTATTGACATTATTTAATGGCCACAAATCCTTTGTCCGTGCCGTGCGTATATCGTCTTTAATGCTCACTTCTGGATGAGGTAGGCGCGCGTCATAACGCTTGAAACCCGCGACCTGATAATCGGCCTGCCCCGGCATGCCTTGATACTTTCGACCATCCTTCAGAATAACAAAATCTTCACCGGTAATCGGGTCGGTTTGTGCATACGCTTTTTCTGCCCAAACCAAATCCCACTGATCTTGACTATTTTTTTTTGTATTTTGAGCAAAAAAAATATTTTCAGCTATGGTATGATCCCGTTTCATGGACTCAACGTAAAAAATGCTTTGTCCACCTGGAACGGCATTAAAACGCCCAGGCACTATGGTTTGTATGAAGGTTTGAATGCCTGTTGTGCGGAGTAACGTTGCGCGCGCCGTATGGATTAATGGACTCACCCACAACATGATAATTAGTACAAAAATAGCCACAACAGACGCCATAACCAAGCTATGCTTCAGTAAACGATCCTGCCCATACCCACAGGCCTGTAACACCGTCATTTCACTATCAGCATACAAGCGCCCATAGGCAACGAGTAACGCCACATAAAATCCAAGCGGTAATAACAAACTTAATAAATTAGGTAACTCGAGCATCAACAATTTCATGATAAGCATGCCAGGAATCTGTCCACTCGCTGCTCGATTTAAATAAATAACCATTTGATTGCTCATAAAAATAAGCAACAAGATAGCCGTTAACGAGACCAAGGTTATCAAAACTTCTTTGCTTAAATAGCGAAAAATCAGCACACCGTGCCTCGACGTATAGAAATACTTAAAAACTACACGTAAAATAACATCTTTTGCAAACCATCGGAAGCCATCATGAATTATGGACTAAGCACCACGCTAGAATTAAAGATTAACGAATGCCTTGTTATCGGTTTATGTGCTAATCAAGCGCTGCCGGATGCCGTTGCCCAGATAGACAAAGCGCACAATGGTATCATTACGCGATTATTCAGCAAGCTATCTGAACAAGGCGACAGTGCCTGGCAATCTGATATTAATGGCGCAAGTCTACTCCTGATTCATTGTGGAGACTGTGCATCATGGACGGACGAGCTCTTATCTAAACGGATAACCGATATTGCAAGCCTTTTATTCAAACAACGCGTTTCATCCGCAATGATTTGCTTACCGCAACTTTCCTCACGAACACCCGACTGGCAAATTCAACAAACGCTTGTGCAGTTTGAGATGCAACGTTATGAGTTACTTGACTTTAAAAGTCGTGAAAATAAACCTCGTGCAATTGAGTTTGTTCATTTTTATTTGCCAAATGCTAACTTAGCCACTATTAAATCAGCAGAAGCTATCGCTAAAAGTATTCGATTTGCACGCGACCTGGCTAATTTCCCAGCCAATGTATGTACGCCGTCGTATCTTGCCCAGCGCGCAATCAAGCTTGCGCATGAACACAATAAGCTGGATGCTAAAATCCATAATGTGGAACACCTACGCGAAATGAAAATGGGCGCCCTTCTTGCCGTTGCGCAAGGAAGTCATGAACCTCCTCAGTTGATAGAGCTTCACTATCAGGGTGCGGGCAATGATTCAGCACCCATTGTCTTGGTTGGCAAAGGGATAACGTTTGATTCAGGTGGTATTTCTTTGAAACATGCTGATGGCATGAATGAAATGAAATACGATATGGCAGGGGCTGCAAGCGTCATGGCAACGCTTAAAGCTTGTGCATTGCTTAATCTACCCATCAACGTGATTGGTCTATTGGCTTGTGCTGAAAACATGCCGGGTGGTGGTGCTGTTAAGCCCGGTGATATTGTCACCAGTTTCTCAGGACAAACCGTTGAAATCATCAATACCGATGCAGAAGGACGCCTGGTTTTAGCCGATGCATTAACCTATGCAGAACGGTTTAATCCTCGTTTCGTCATTGATATCGCAACCTTAACGGGGGCTGTGATTATTGCTTTAGGTTCTG
>JAJZSG010000103.1 GCA_021849905.1 Pseudomonadota bacterium | reverse complement strand
GCCACATAGCCACCTTAGCAATCCAATATCGAAATAATTCCGCTTGCTTACGCGCGCAGCTCGGATTAGTCCGAGCTCCCTGACAGGCACTTACCCGGCGATTGTGACAGGATACTTATTTACGCTTTAAAATCCCCTTTTGTCACTACATCATCAAGGTCATTGGAACTAGTCAATTGAGATGAGTTCGACGGCTCAGGTTGTTTGTCAAACATTCCAAGCCCTGATGATACTAATGCTGAAGCAGATGATGTCGTTTTCAAGGATTTTGAAAGCTCGTTAACCTGCTCTTGAAGCAATCTGGTCTTGTAAGATAATTGCAGAATTAACTTACTTTCATTTGAATTTAAAATCTCGCTCAATGAGCATCGAATATTTTCTATTTGAATGAGATATCCAAAGGGAAAACGAGCATCACTTACGGTTTCATGTGAAAGACTTTTTTGAATGTCTTTCAAAAGCGTATCCATTTGGTATTTTTGCTCATTCAATCGAGATAAAACACTTTGCTCATCATCTGCATCTATCATATTGTAAGCGCCAAGCAATGTATGCAATTCTCGAAATTCATCACAATAATTATCATGTACGTCCCTTAAGCGACTTTCAGCATCATGAGCTAAGCTATCAATCGCATAATTAATCGTTCTTTCTAATCGCTTAATATGACTGTTTTGACTTGCAATGACCTCCCCTACAGAGACAAGCAAACTGAAATCGCCACTAGTCTGTCTTCCCGTGTCATTAACAGAAGCAAATTTAACCAACTTAAAATCAGGACTCAACGCGGTTAGATTTGATGAATCCAATGCAGACTTCCATTCATTCAAACACGCTATTTTTTCCTCAAATAAACGCTTACAGCTATCATCTTCTCCATAAACATCGTGTAATTGTTTAAAAAACTCCCCTAAATCGAGATGACGGAACAATGCATACACGGATAATGCCTTTTTTTGCTCAACTAGCATATTATCGATATCAGCATTTTTGGGTATCGTGTTTAAAAAAGCCAATATAGAGTCATGATCATGTGCTGATTTTTGAGCTAATAAAGCCTGGTACACATCCATGATATTAACAAAATGGGTATCGTTTAATTTGACTTGCATTCCATTATATTTAGACGGCGTTAATAGCCCCGTTTCTTCAAAATATTTTAGTTTATAAAGGGGATTACTAAAGTACAAAGAACCGGCTGCCGTATAACTATCAGAATGTCCCAACATGGAATGATGTCCACTAAGACCCGTGGTATTATTATCATTCGCTAAAGGCGGCGATGGCGTTCTCGACGTCTTATTTCCAAGATATCGACCCGCACCTAAAACGGTTTCCGTGACATCATTTGCGGTGAACGCAGGTCTCGTTTGCTCAAGCCCAATCATGATGGAATTAAGCTCGCTTGAGTGAATAAAAAGATGACCATCCATTCCCATTTCACTGATGCCACCGCTTAAATTAGGCTGACCTATTCCACCCATCATGATATCAATACCAAAATCCGTAACATCAGGCCCTGCAATTCCAAATTGTTTAAATATGGCGCCAATACCTCCCACCTCGCCCAAACCATGAAAGACTGATTTGGCGGTTTCCGAAGCACCATGCTGTTTGGATTTTACCTCGATTAATTGCCCATTTTCTCTTTTGGTATAGTGCGTTGAAGCACGGGCATTCAATTTTTGTTTAGAAAAATAACTTAAAAATATGGTTTTATTGGCTTCTGATAAATCAGATAAATCAAACATCACTCGACTGCCATGGGACACATAGTCCACAACCGACAGCGCATCCGACGGCTTTGCCCACGATGAAGGTTTTCCCGACTTCCCTGAATAACTAATCTCGAATTTACCTTCCGCAATAGCCGCCATCGACAGCAACATCATATTAACGGCAAGATCATGGGGCTCACCTGCGGCGCCACTATGCAAAATCGTGTTCAGCCATCGCTCAGCAATTTGTGCTTTGTCCTCTGCAATTGGGTTATCCAAAATCACCTGTCTTGCGATTTGTTTCTTTTGTGACACAGGTAGCTCTTTGAAGGTTGGATCATCAAGATATATTGGACACATAAGCATTCTCTAAGAAAGTCACAATGAATTCTTATTATACAACAAAGCGCTTGATTTTGTAAATAAAGAAAACAGTTAAGTCTATTTTTGAGAAAAAATAACGCTAAGAATAATTTAACATCTTAATTTGCTGAGCCAGTTGGTTAAAGCCCGCCTCAACGTTAACATAGCGATTTTTCGCCAAAAATACAGACAACGATCCATCATCTTCGGCAAAGGGTGCTTGCCAAATGCTATTGAAATTTAATTGCTTTAAACGCACATAATCACGTTGTTGAGTAACCAGATAAAAATTACGATAAAAATGGCGTTTATTCACATGCAACGAACGCGCATCATGCGCCGAAGAGTGACCTGGGTAATACGCTTTGAGTGAATAGGATTGATTATTATGAACAGCAATAACTTTTCCTTGAGGAAGGCGCATTTTAATTTGATCAGCCAATTTTTTAACTTCATGATGGGCTAAAGGCGAATAGTTTCCAAACTGCATTAGCGTTTTTTTTATTCCTTTATCAGTAAAAATACGATTAGGGTCAAATTCATATCGCTTGTGTCTTAAGTGAAAAACGATATTGCGCTGCCCTGAATGCACTAATGTCAGTACGCTGCCTCCCTTAGCGCGAACCACCGCACGTGCCGCCTTTAGTGCTGTTGTTTCATTTTGATGCAAATGAACAAAAGCCTTGCCGCATCCCCTGCTTTCTTGATGAAGCACAACTCGTGTATCACCAATTTTTACACGGTCATCACGAGAAAAAAACGATTTACAGCAACGATTTGAACCACAAACTTTGGACGAAGGAGGATGGCTTTTAAGAGAAACCGTCTTCGTTATACTCGGAGAAATAACGGTTACAACCAGAAAAAACCAGGCAAACAAAATGGGAACCACTGTATAATTTCACCAAAACGAAATGATTTTGAACATTTTATGAGGCTTTGATAAGAATTGCAAGGTGATGACTGGGCGCAAAATATCCGATATACTGATAGCCTGACATGTAAACGGTGCACTAGACTATGGGCAGCATATTCAATATCTTTGGACCCTCTCCTATTCGGCCCATTGAACAACATATGCATAAAACCTATCTCTGTGCCAAGCAATTACATCCATTTTTTGAAGCTGTTCTTCAAGACGATTGGACGACTGCTCTGGCGATTAAAGATAAAATTGGCGTTATGGAAAAAGAAGCCGATTTAATCAAACGTGATCTCCGACTGCATCTACCCGCCGGTTTGTTTTTACCCGTATCACGCACTGATTTATTAGAATTACTTAGCGCACAAGATAAAATTGCCAATAAAGCCGAAGATATTGCCGGTTTAGTGATAGGCCGAAAAATGGTTATCCCTCAATCCATTGCGGCTATTTTTATGCCTTTTTTAAGTCGGTGTCTTGAAACAGCCAAACAAGCATGCAAAGCGATTAATGAGTTGGATGAGTTACTGGAAACGGGTTTTCGCGGCAGCGAAGTCAATATTGTTGAAAAAATGATCGTGACACTAGATGAAATCGAGCAAGACAGTGATGAAAAGCTGGCTGAACTCAGGCACCGAATTTTTGAGCTGGAAAAGGATTTAACAGCTGTTGAAGTTGTTTTTCTCTACAAACTGGTTCAATGGATTGGCGACTTGGCAGACCACGCTCAAACCGTTGGTGGTCGTCTACAAATACTTATTGCCCGGTAATATAATTTTATGGATCATTCAATGATTTATGTCATTCTAGCTGTTACTTTATGTTTTTTTATGACATGGGGTGTGGGTGCGAACGATCTCGCCAATGTCATGAGCACAACGATGGGCTCCAAAGCCGTTACCGTCAAGCAAGCCATGCTCATTGCCGTTATATTTGAGTTTGCGGGTGCGGTTCTTGGGGGTTCGGATGTCACCGAAACCATGCGAGACGGCATAATCAATACCAGTCAACTGGCTAATCAACCTCTTATTTTGATAGAAGGCATGCTCTGTGTTTTATTTGCGTGCACGATTTGGATGAACCTGGCTAGCTATTTGGGCGTTCCGGTCTCCATCACAAACGCATTAGTGGGCTCTATGGTTGGTTTTGGTAGCCTGGTATTAGGCAATGATGCGATTCATTGGAGTCAGGTTTCACATATTGCCATTGGCTGGGTCACCTCTCCGTTTATTGCAGGGGTCACGGGTTATGGGTTATTCATCAGCATTCAACAAAGTATTTTTGTAAAAAGCGATCCATTAGAGCGTGCCAAGCTCTATGTGCCCATTTATCTTTTTCTTGTTGGTTCAATTTTATCGTTTATTACCGTATTTAAAGGATTAAATCACTTTGATATCCATTTGAATTTCAAACAAAGTTTAGCCGTAACCTTAGCCAGCAGTATTACGATTACCATTTTAGGTGTCATTCTGATTAAACGAATTCCTGAAAATCCTCAGATCGGACGACGCGATCGATTTTTACAAGTTGAAAAGTATTTTGCCATTTTAATGGCCATGACAGCTTGCGCAATGGCTTTTGCACATGGCTCAAACGATGTTGCCTTGGCTGTAGGCCCATTGACGATTATTCACAGTCTTGTGCTTCATCCTCACGAAGCCCTGGATACCATTAGCTATCCGTCATGGATTATTTTGTTAGGGTGTGTCGGGGTTATTAGCGGCTTACTGATGTATGGTCGAAAAGTCATCGAAACCGTGGGAAGCTCTATCACCGCCCTCACACCAAGCCGTGCATTCGCAGCAACCCTTGCCGCAGCCACAACGGTGGTTTTCGCAACCAGTTTGGGTATTCCGGTATCAGCAACCCAAACACTGGTTGGTGCTGTGCTTGGTGTAGGTCTTGCTCGAGGCATTGGTGCGTTAAATTTAATTGTTATCAGAAACATTTTTACATCATGGATATTAACCTTGCCTGCAGCTTCATTAATAACCATTTTGTCTTATAAGTTATTGCATGGACTGTTGGGGTAAAATCACTTTTGGCTCTACCGGAATTGCTGTAGTTAAATTGTTGGGCCAAGGCCCAACCTACCAAGCTGATGTAGGCTGGGTCTTGACCCAGCATTGATTATAAAACCACCGCAACGCTGGTAGACCCTCACTTTTTATTAATGACCTAGCGACCGTAGTGATCAGCCGCTTGTTTATCAATTTGCTTTGTGCGATCCCTACCTAGATTCGTATAATGCGAAATGGCGCGGCCTAAGTCCGTGACCGTACTAACCGCCATGCCACCGCAGGTAGACGGAACCCGATAGGCAAATAAAGACCACATCATAAACCCATCACCAGGATTTTTATTCACTTCATGTTGAAAGCGCTGAATTGAGAAAGTTCCTGGTTTTGGGTTTCCGTATTGATCCCAAAGAATGATATTACCCGGTGAATTGCCACCAGCTGAATTATCGGAAGGCACGCCTCCCAACGACTCACCCGCACAAGTATTCATGTCAACACCGTTATCGTCCACCAACGTCACCGCATTCCCCCAGCCCTCATCACGAGAGGGTTGAACACCTAGGGCCACGACCGCACCAGGTCGGGTTGCCAAAGTTTTATATTGGTTATAAGCAACAACAGGGTCAAAATGGGTATAACCCGCATCATAACTCATCACGCCATACTCATCGACCATTAAACCCGCACCTTTTCCTTGCAAAACCAAACGCTCACGACCGGCATTACCACCCCAATAACTGATTTTACCCTGACAATCGGGGTAGGCTGATCCTTGCGTCGCTCTTGTACAATCGGCACCCGTTGACCATCCGGCCAAGGTCAAAATAGCGTCGTTGTTTGTTTGCTCATTGGCTAAGTCAACGGCTCGACGCATGTTTGCAATGGCATCATAATAGTGATTAATGTTCTGCTCATCCACGCCACTCACTTCATAGTCAACGTCTAATCCATCAAGACCTAAATCAACCATCAACTCGGCTAATTTAGTGATATCGGCGTCAGTCACCTGATCCCAGCTTGTATTATAGCTAGCCCCACCCAAGGCTAAAATGACGCGAGTTCCCGGATTATTCTTTTTTAAAACCCGAATCGATTCCTTAAATGATGCCGAACTCGGTGTTAAATCCAGGCCTAATATTTTTAGATCGCCCGGCACTCGACTAAGACCTGCATAGCGATGCATCTGGTTTAATTTACCAAACGCAATCATAACGTGAGTAATATAATCAGGAATACCACCGGCCAATAAAGACGTTCTTGTGATCTCTGAGTCAGATATAACGGGTGCATCCGGACCTGGATTGCAATTTTGTCCATGTGGGCAGAAGGCATCATGAAATGGCGCAAACCAAGTGGGATAATAGGCCATAAAAAAGGATGTTCTTGGGGTCGCATCATCTGATTTTTTTACAGAACTTTCGGTGGAAGAATCTGCAACAGGTTGTGCTGAATTCGCTGACTCCTCCGTCACGATTATCCACGGACTGTCCCAGGAGTGTGTACCTATGAATGGGGCGACGCCTGCCTCAGCCCACCAGATCGGAA
>JAJZSG010000102.1 GCA_021849905.1 Pseudomonadota bacterium | reverse complement strand
AAGCGTACAACAAACGATTAGTGAATAATTAAACTGATTTTGACCACACCGGGCGTTTGTGTTCGCTCGGTGTTAAATTGTTTGATTGAAAACACATAATGCTCACTCAAAGACCAAAGCCAGTGAATGAATGCATTATAAGGCACGTTTTCGAACGATAGTTGGACATCGCCCGAACTGGTTTGCTGTAACTGATAAGAAAAGCTTTGAAAAGACGTCAACTTCAATTGATCAGCAAAAACCGTGAGTAATTTGTTATCACTTAAAGTCTGTCGCACATTTGCAGAGTGATGTTGTTTACGCGCATGCTCCATCCAAACCAAAATTGATTTTTTTTCGTTTAATTGTGCTGACTTTTCATTTACGGATGCCACTAAAGGCGCATACAACAGCAGGTATATCAGAAATAACAGACAACAAACCCCGCCAATGCCCAGCATCCATCGCTCTCTATCGTTTAAATGATTCCAATATGCGTTCACAAGCGTAACTCCAATGTAGCGCTTACTTTTTGTTTTTGTGATGAGGCTTGAGCTTGTGTGACATTAACCCCCGCTTTTTTTAAATCAAGTTCCAAACCGTTCAGGGTCGCAAAATCCGAACTCGTTAAGCTGACTGATAAGACTTGATTCTGATAAAGCATTTGCTCAATCGTTATAGTTGCAGGTTTAACGGCCAAGGCTAATTTGTCTAACAATTGCCATAGCACAGCATCTTGATTATCGTTTTCACCTTTAAGTAACTGCTCGATTCGAAATTTAGGGCTAATGACTTGTTGAGCTTGTGGGAAAAACTCTCGATAAATTACAGCTATCTTCTGATCAACATCGTTTAACTGATTGGTTAATTGGTGAGACAGAATAGTGTGTGTTATTAGAAATCCCACAAACCACAAAACCACTAAAATACCGCTCATCTGATACCAACGAGCGCTGGTTTGTTGACGCGTTTTATGTTGACAGTCACCTTGACATAAGTTTAATACTTTGGTTTTAAATAGCCGGGTTGCCAACCATTCATACACAGAACCTTTAGCATGTGTAAAAGCCGGATTATCTAACGTATCAAGACTATCATTGAACACAAAAACACGTGCCGGAGTCGTTAAAGCAGCTAAATAAACTCCTGCCAACTCGGCTGTTAAAGCCCCTTTGAAATCCTTATCATGAATCAATAAACCGCTTTGCGACACAACGATTTCATTAACATCCAATGCAAACCAATCCAGTGTGATGATATCAAAAGACAGATCAAGCTCATCAAAACGCGTCATCAAATCTAACAAAAACGCTTTATCCGTTACCGCCACCAGATAATGATTGTCATCATAATGATGCTGATCAAAAGCAACATGCAAAGAAGTAACGGGTTGTGCGACCTGCTCTTCTAAAGCATAAGGAAGCGCTGCTCGTGCTCGACGCTCACCTAACCAGGGTAATTCGACTTGATGCAAGCTACTAAGCGTTGTTGGCAATACAACATGCGTTCGTGCATTAATTTGTAATGCTCTCAACGACTCAAATGATCTGTGTTCTAGAGGCGCATCTAATCGACCTTGGTCATCAAGTCGCAGACTTAAGCATGTTTCTCCTGTGAGATGCTCAACGAATAAAAAACAGGTCGCCACAAATCAGTCCTTATGCATGAACATGTTGTTCCATCTGCAATGACGCCCATTGACGCCCCAATTGTTGTGATAACAGATAAACAACCAGCGCATATTGCGGGCTGGTATTGTAACGCGTAATCACATAAAAATTAGGATAAGCCACCCAGTACTCCTCACCTTGATGCGTCATCAATTCAATAATACCTGCTTTAGCAGGATGATGTGCTATCATTGACGAGGGTCTTATGCCTGATGCGATCAAATGCTTAAAGCTATAATCAGGGAATTTATTATTCGTTGTCAAATGACGATAACGCGCGCCTCGAACTATCGCGGGTTGGGCAACCATATCATTCATAACCCAGCCATGTTGATGAAAATAATTAGCCACGCTACTGATGACATCTTTGTCATCATTGATTAAATCAACCCGACCACGACCTGCAAAATTCACGGCATAAAACCGATAACTACTGGGCATAAACTGTGGCTTTCCCATCGCACCTGCATAAGAACCTTTATAGTAGGTAACCGGTACACCGTGTTCACGACAAAGTAACAGATACTCTTTTAGCTCTTTAGTAAAATATTCGGAACGTTTAGGGTAATCAAAAGCGAGAGTCGTGAGCGCATCCAAGACTCGGTAATTACCCTGATTTTTACCGTACAAGGTTTCAACACCGATGATTGCAACAATCACTTCAGCCGGCACACCAAATTTTTTTTGCGCTATTTCCAATTCCTTTTGATTAGCTCGCCAAAAATCAAGACCCGCTTGAAGACGCGCAGGGGTTAAAAAAAGGGCTTTATACACATCCCAGGTTTTTTTTTCGTAAGGCTTATCCATAGACTGAATGATCTGTGGCTGAGACTTTGCCTCGCTTAAATCAGCAATTAATTGCTTTTTATCAAAATGATGATGAGCAACCATATCATCAACAAATAACTGGACATCCTTGCGCTGTAAAAGGGCCGTATCCGAATAAGCAAGATTTAAAGTAAAAAGAAACAAAAAAACAGAATACATGCATCTAAATCGCCACATAACCAAACCTCAATCACAACTAAAGATTCGATCATCCTTCTATTTACTCTATTTTGCAACCAAGGGCTTAAAAGGTCGTTCAAATTGAGTTAAACTCATGCTTTTTACCCTTAGGCATTTCAATTGAGCGACCTGACACGAATCCGAAATTTCTCTATTATTGCCCACATTGATCATGGAAAATCTACTCTGGCTGACCGGTTTATCCAGTTATGCGGTGGCTTGTCAGACCGTGAAATGGGTGCGCAAGTATTAGATTCCATGGATATCGAGCGCGAGCGAGGTATCACCATCAAAGCACAAAGCGTATCGCTTAGTTACAAAGCTCGTGATGGCAAGACTTATCTACTTAATTTCATTGATACACCAGGACACGTTGATTTTAGCTATGAGGTTTCTCGATCCCTAGCCGCTTGTGAAGGAGCGATTTTGGTTGTTGACGCAGCACAAGGCGTTGAAGCCCAAACGGTTGCCGTGTGTTATACCGCCATTGATCAAGAATTGGAAGTATTACCCGTTTTAAATAAAATTGACCTTCCTCAAGCAGAGCCTGAACGTGTCATTACCGAAATTGAAGACATTATCGGTCTAGACGCTCATGATGCGATTCGGGTTAGTGCTAAAAGCGGTTTGGGCATTGAAGACGTATTAGAAGCTCTGGTTGCTCGCATTCCACCACCACAAGGGGATACAGAGGCACCTCTTCAAGCTTTGATTATTGATTCATGGTTTGACAGTTATTTAGGTGTTGTATCGCTTGTACGCATTGTCAATGGCAGCATAGGCAAAGGCGATAAAATGCAAATCATGTCAACGGGCAGACGTTATGAGGTCGGTCAAGTGGGTATATTTACCCCAAAACGCACACCATGTAATCGGCTTCAGGCTGGTGAGGTTGGGTATGTTGTTGCTGGAATTAAAGAAATCCAGGGTGCACCAGTTGGTGATACGTTAACCTTAGAAAAAAATCCATCATCTCAAGTCTTGCCTGGATTTCAACGCGTTAAACCCCAAGTCTATGCGGGTCTATTTCCCATTAGCTCAGAAGATTTTGAAGCATTTCGTGAAGCGTTAGCCAAATTAAGCTTAAACGATGCATCCCTTTTCTACGAGCCAGAGTCATCTGAAGCATTAGGTTTTGGTTTTCGCTGTGGCTTTTTAGGCATGTTGCATATGGAGATTGTGCAAGAACGTTTAGAGCGTGAATACAATTTGGAACTTATCTCGACTGCGCCTACAGTGATATATCAAATCATCAACACCAAAGGTGAAACGGTGATGATAGATAATCCCTCTCATCTCCCGCCGACGCAACAAATTCAAAAAATGTTTGAACCCATAGTCCGAGCGAATATTCTGGTGCCTCAAGATTATCTCGGTCCGATTATCACTTTATGTGTCGAACGTCGGGGGACTCAGGTTAATATGACATACAGCGGGCGGCAAGTATCCGTCACCTACGATCTCCCCATGAACGAAGTCGTATCGGATTTTTTCGACAGATTGAAATCGGTTAGTCGTGGTTATGCCTCCCTGGATTATAATTTTTTGCGTTTTGAGGAAGCGGACCTGGTTAAAATGGATGTCTTAATCAATAGCGAACGTGTTGATGCATTAGCCCTTATCGTGCATAGAAGTGCGGCCTTGAGTCGTGCAAAAATATTAACCGATAAAATGAAAGAGCTTATCCCTCGCCAAATGTTTGATGTAGCTATTCAGGCGGCTCTTGGGGGGCATATTATTGCTCGACAAACCGTTAAAGCATTACGTAAAAACGTGATCGCCAAATGTTATGGGGGAGATGTCTCTCGCAAACGTAAACTATTAGAAAAGCAAAAAGCAGGGAAGAAACGCATGAAACAGGTCGGCCATGTTGAAATACCTCAAGAGGCATTTATGGCTGTTTTTCAAACGGATAGAAAAAAATAACATTATTGCTGGCGTTGCCTACATCCCGCGACTTGTTCGCGGGGTCAATTCATATCCATGG
This sequence comes from Pseudomonadota bacterium, assembly GCA_021849905.1. Taxonomy (GTDB): domain Bacteria; phylum Pseudomonadota; class Gammaproteobacteria; order Legionellales; family Legionellaceae; genus DDPF01. The sequence continues at coordinate 1,943 of JAJZSG010000102.1, read as the reverse complement.
ATACCGCGCATAAAGCGCGGTATGTAGGCTAGCCTGAGTGGTTACAAAAACCTCAAACTTCAAAGGTGATTAACATGAATTTTGCTCTTTGGCTCCTGATTCTTTCGCTAGTCAGCGGTATTATCTATTTGCTTGATATTATTTTTTGGGCTAAAAAACGTCAAACCAATCAAAAGCCAAATCTGTTGATTGAGTACTCGCGTTCTTTTTTCCCCGTCTTTTTTGTGGTGTTATTACTTCGATCATTTCTAATCGAGCCGTTTCGTATCCCCTCTGGCTCCCTTGAGCCCACACTCCTCGTGGGTGACTTTGTGGCCGTTAACAAATTTGCATATGGATTTCGCCTGCCTGTTTGGGAGAAAAAAGTCATCTCCGTTGCCAATCCTAAAACCGGAGACATTGCAGTCTTTCGTTGGCCGCCAGACCCTTCCTTTGATTATATCAAACGCGTCATTGGTGTGCCGGGAGATACCATTGTTTACCACAATAAAATCTTAACCATTAACGGTAAAAAGATGAACCAAACATTTGTTGAATACACAACCGATGAAAGCTCAGGTAATAGCGTTGCTAAATACCGTGAGAATTTAAATGGCATCGAGCACGATATTTTTATACGCCCCGATGTTCCGGCGGTCGATGTCAAGGTGACGGTACCTGAAGGGCATTATTTCATGATGGGTGATAATCGTGATGACAGTGCTGATAGTCGCTTTTGGGGCTTCGTATCCGATGAGTTTCTCCGAGGTAAAGCATTGCTAACCTGGATGAGCTGGAATGGAAAAACCGATGGTGTTCGCTGGAGTCGAATTGGTCGGATGATTCATTAATGCAAAATCGTTTAAACCGTCTGTGCAGGCGTCTGGACTATGAATTCAAAACGCCTGCATACTTAAAACAAGCACTCACACACTGCAGTGCAGGTGTGAATAATAACGAACGATTTGAGTTTCTTGGCGACTCCATACTGAGTCTTGTGATTTCACAGGCTTTATTTGAACAATTCCCCGACCAAAATGAAGGGCAACTCAGTCGTTTGCGTGCGCATTTAGTCAAAGGAGACATGCTTGCTGAAATCGCAAAAGACATTGAATTAGGCGATTGTCTTTATCTTGGGCAAGGCGAATTAAAAAGTGGTGGATTTCGTCGTGCTTCAATCCTTGCTGATGCATTAGAGGCGGTGTTTGCGGCTGTATTTTTTGATGGTGGATTTATTCATGCCGAACGAGTTATATTAAAGTTATATCAATCTAGACTAGATAGTGCTGACTTAAAAAACACATTAAAAGATGCCAAAACACAACTACAAGAATACTTACAATCAAAAAAAATTCCTTTACCTGAGTATACATTAACGCAGGTTGATGGCTGCGAACATGACCAACTATTTCACGTTCGTTGCGATGTCCTTTCACTCAAACAATCAACACAAGGAACAGCTGAAACACGCCGTAAAGCGGAACAACTGGCAGCAAAACAGTTATTGCATCAATTGAAAACAGCTAAAACCATCCTCTAAAATCAACTTCCGTATACGATAAGAAATTAGATAGTAACCGTTTAAACGTCATCCTAAACGTAGCGAAGGATCTCTGGGCGTTTGGCTCGGTGCCATGTTTTGAAGATCCCTCGCTGCGCTCGGAATGACATAGCTTCTTAGGTTGGGCCGTGGCCCAACAATTGAAATTAGCTACAGGAGAATCTTTGAAAAGCTCAAAATAGTTTGCTACAAATATTCTAGCAGGAATGATTTCTTCTTGCTTCACTGTTGTAAATGATATCACGACTTAACTTTAAATAAGGGAATTATTTATGAATCTTAATATTGGAATGAAAAAATCAATTTTATGTATCCTGTCACAATCGCCGGGTAAGTGCCTGTCACGCAGCTCGGACTAATCCGAGCTGCGCGCGTAAGCAAGCGGAATTATTTCGATATTGGA
>JAJZSG010000101.1 GCA_021849905.1 Pseudomonadota bacterium | reverse complement strand
GAGAGTGAAATGGATCGCTCAATGGGTTTTTGAAATGGGACAAGCCGCAGGAATTGGTACCGATACCCTCTCCTCATCGGATGCGTTATACATGCCCATTTTATCATCTGACAAATCATTGGGCGTTTTAAGAATAAAGCCTAAAACGCATATATTATTTTCACCAGAACAAATGGAATTACTAGGATCGTGCATTAATCAATTGGCACTTGCGTTGGTCGTTGATCATTTACAAGAAAAAGAAAAAAAGGAAGAGATAAAGCTTGAAATGAATAAGGCGCGCAGTGGATTGCTGCAAATTATTTCGAATAATTTACATAGACCTTTAAAAATTGTAATTGAATTTGCAAGTAAATTAAAAAGAATTAATAACGATGATGCTAAAATGATTGGAAAGGATATTCGAGAGGAGATAGAAAAACTACAGCATTTTAATAACAATATTCTGAATATTATTGAATTGGAATTCAAACAAAAAGAACTAAAAAAGATACCCTGTTCAATCAAGGAGGTTATTAATGTCGCCATTAAAATATCCACTAAAGGATTACAAAGAAAACGAACGCATATCCATATACCTGAAACATTACCACTTGTGTCCTTAAATAAAAAATTGATTCAAGATGTTTTTATTAATTTATTTGATAATGTGATGAAATTCACACCCGTTGACTCACCCATTTTTATTTATGCTGAGCATGACAAAGATCATGTTTTAATCAGTATTGAAGATTTTGGCCCCGGCATTTCAATTGATGAAAAAAACAAGTTATTTGAAACCTTTTATCGCGGTAAACAGCTGACCAGCAATCAGGGATTAGGGCTGGGTTTATCTATTTGTAAAAAAATAATTGAAGCGCATAATGGAAAAATATGGACTGACAACATTGGACCTGAGGGTGCTACTTTCCGATTCACATTACCGTTTCAAGGCTAAATACAGGGAGGTCAATATGTACTGTGACTACAACGAAATACCTCACGAAGGGATACGCTCTCTAACACCTTATGCACCCGGGAAGTCAGCTGAAGCTCTCGCTTTAGAACGCGATATAAAAACCATTGTTAAACTGGGAAGTAACGAAAACCCCTTGGGCTGTAGTTCATTAGTTACAGACCTATTAGCTAAATTATCAACCCATAAAATCGCTACCTATCCCATCGCAAGTCTCCATCCGTTAAAACAGAAATTGGCGAACAAATTAGCTATTGATAATACGATGCTCACCTTAAGTAACGGTTCAGATTCCCTATTTGGTCTATTATTAACCTGCTTTGGATTGCATAATAAAAAACACATTATAACCCATGATTATGCATTTAGCTCCTATGCTATTCAGGCAAAAACGTTAGGTATTCCTGTGATTAGTACCGGCTTAAAATCAAACTGGGACGTTGATATCACAGCGATGATCAACGCCTGCAATCAAGACACCGCTCTGATTTTTATATCAAACCCCAATAATCCAACGGGGCTTGCGATACATCCTGATGAAATCAAACGTCTTTTAGAAAACATCCCTGCATCAACATTATTGGTACTTGACGAAGCCTACTATGAATACATCGATACGCTTTATCAATCCTACGCGATTGATTTATTAAAAACACATCAGAATCTAATTATTACTCGAACTTTTTCAAAAGCTTATGGCTTAGCCAGTTTACGTTTAGGTTATGCTATTTCAAATGAAATCATTACAAACTTAATTCATCGTATTCAACTACCTTTTGCGGTAAATATTGCCGCTTTATCAGCTGGTTTTATTGCGCTGGATGATGAGGACTTCATCACAAAAACAGTTGAGCTTAATAAATCAGAATATACAATAGTCAGAAGGGGTCTAGAAGAATTAAATCTAGAGAATTTGCCATCGGCATGTAATTTTATTACCTTTAATTGCAATCAAGATGCCATGCCTATATACCAAGCATTACAAGACTATGGCATCATTGTCAGGCCACTGCATCCTTATGCATTAAACAATTACATACGGGTCACAATAGGCACACCTACTCAAAACCAATATTTTCTTGAGAAATTAGGGCTTGTTATTAAAAAACATAATACGGGAGTCAACACATGAAAAGCGATCTTAGCACAGGACACTGTCAATCCTGTGAAGGAATCGGTGCTGCTTTAACAGGCGAGCAAGTCTCAAATTTAATGCCTCAACTCTCAACGGGTTGGTGCGTACAAGATGATTCAAAAGAAATAAAAAAAACATTTTCATTTGCTGATTTTTACGAAACCATGGCCTTTGTTAACGCCATAGCCTGGATTTCACATCTTGAAAACCACCATCCTGATTTAGAGCTGGGCTATAACTATTGCCATGTGCGCTATTCAACGCATGCATTAAAGGGGCTGTCGCATAATGATTTTATTTGTGCGGCGAAGATTGATAAGTTATTATTTAACAGTTGATTGGCATCTTGTCAGGTTGCGGATTAGTTTAATTGTTGGGCCAAGGCCCAACCTACCAAGCTGATGTAGGCTGGGTCTTGCCCCTGTATTGAATATAAAACCACAGTAATTCCGGTAGAACCATCTATTTCCTACTAAGGACGATCATCTAATTCTTTACGCTGATTGGGAAGAAAGTCCTGTCTATCTAACCCCATCACAACAGCCAAAGCACCAGCAACATAAATAGATGAATACGTTCCGACGATGATCCCGATGATCAATGCCAATGCAAAACCATGAATATCTGCACCACCATAAATAAATAATGAGACCACAACAAACAATGTTAAAACAGATGTCATGATTGTTCTGGATAACGTTTGGTTAATGGATGTATTCATGATCTCCATAGGTGACGCTCGACGAAGTTTAATAAAATTCTCTCGAACCCTATCAAAGACCACGATCGTATCGTTTAATGAGTACCCAATTACAGCCAAAAGTCCTGCTAATGATTTTAGATCAAATTCAATATGAAACATCGCAAATATACCCAATATCAAAACGGGATCGTGAATTAATGCGATAGCTGAACTAAAGGCTAGTCGATACTCAAATCGCATAGCGATATAAATCATCGTAGCGAGCAAAGCGACAACAATAGCCAGCGCGCCTTTTGTTGCCAATTCTTTACCCACTTGTGGCCCAACATACTCAACGCGCAACTTTGTCGCTCCAGGTAAAACCGACATGACTTTATCAACTTGGGACGAACCTTGCTCTAAATTTTCTCTTGGGGCAATGCTGATTAAAACGTCTTTGGAGGTTCCATAACTTAAAACTTGTGCTTCTTTAAAACCAACTTTGTATAAACTCTCTCGAATGTTAACTAAGTCAGCAGGTTGCGTGTATGCAATTTGAATTTGCATTCCTCCTGTAAAGTCCAGTCCCCACTTCAACCCATTAACACAAAGGGCAATAATCGAGACTAAAAAAATGAAAATAGACAGCAAGGCGGCCCATTTTCGAGCGCCCATAAAGTCCACGTTTGAATTTGGATTAAAAAATTCCATCTAAGCCTCGCTCTAAATACCAATTGATAATTTCTGTACGACTCGACCACCATAAACGGCATTAACTATGGCGCGTGAATAGGTCACAGCTGTTAACATGGACGTTAATAATCCAATGGATAACGTAACAGCAAATCCTCGAACAGGACCTGTTCCTACAGAAAACAATACAATACCGACAATTAAGGTTGTGATATTTGCATCTAAAATCGTTGCAAACGCTCTATCATAACCCGCATAAATAGCCGCTTGAGGCGACAAACCATGCCGTAACTCCTCACGTATCCGCTCATAGATCAATACGTTGGCATCAACGGCCATACCCACTGTCAATACAATACCGGCAATACCTGGCAGCGTTAATGTGGCACCAATAATCGACAAAATTGCACAAAGTAAAATCAAATTAAGCAATAGGGCAATATTAGCAACCAACCCAAAAAAACGATAGTAAACAAGCATCAAGACAAGAATTAATCCCATGCCAACGGCTAAAGAAATCATACCGCGCTCAATATTTTCTTTACCTAATGTCGGGCCAACAGTTCTTTCTTCTACAGGATAAATAGCCGCTGGCAAGGCCCCAGCGCGCAATAAAAGAGCCAGATCAGAGGCTTCCTTACTATCACTTAATCCAGTAATCTGGAAGTTATTGCCTAGTGCATTTTGAATAACCGGAGCACTAATCACCCTCTCCTCACGAAGCGTTGTGTGTTTTGTTTCACCCGCAATGACCTGCGTGTTAGTTTTAGTTTCAACAAACACAATTGCCATGCGTTTACCAATGTTGTCACGGGTTATTTTGGTGAAAAATGACTCGCCACCACCACCTAATTGAATTTGAACTGCGGGTGTTGCAGTTTGCTGATCAAAGCTTGAAACCGCACTACTGATGGAATCACCACTCAACACAACTTGTCGCTTGAGTAATAGTGGACGACCATTCATCATGTACAATTTACTGCTCATAGGGACTGAGCCCGTTTCTTTGGCTATTTGAGGATCATTTTGTGAATCAACCAAATGAAATTGCAATGTTGCTGTACCGCCTAAAATTTGTTTGGCGCGAGCCGCATCCTGAATACCAGGCAAATCAACTGCAACACGCGTAGCTCCCTGCTGCTGAACAACTGCTTCGCCGACACCGAGCTCATTCACACGATTACGTAAAATACCCATGGTTTGCTCAATAGTACTCTGCCGAATCGTATTTAATTCTGTAGGCGATAAAGAAACCATCGCAGATATCGTATCTTTTGATTTATCGAATAATAAAGAGGCATTTTTTTGCTCTAGTAACGTTATGGAATTGTTTAACGCTTCAAGATTTCGAAAACGTAAATCAATGCCTTTATTCGCGATATACCGTATACCTGAATAACGCAACCCTGCTTCACGTAAATCCTGACTAATATTTTTTGTTAATCCTTCATAACGTCGATTAACAACGCTATCCACATCCACTTCCAGAAGAAAATGCACGCCGCCTCGCAAATCCAGACCTTGCTTCATGGGCTCTGCATGAAGTGCTCTTAACCAGGCCGGTGTTGAGGGTGCTAGATTCAATGCAACCGTGTAATCAGACCCCAATTCATTTTTAATGACATCTCGTGCAAGAATCTGCGTATCGGTTGACGTAAATCTAACCTCTAGCCCTTCGTCACTCGATGTCATTTTACCGTACTTTATTTTAGCGGCATTAAGCACCTCTCTTGCACGGTCTTCTAATGCTTCAGGGGCAACCGAAACTTGAGATGAAATTTGTAAAACGGGATCTTCGGTGTACAAATTCGGAATCGCGTACACTAATCCGATCAAGGCCACGAAAATAAGCGACAAATTCTTCCATAGTGGATATGTGTTTTGCATGTGCGTATAGCTCACTTACAAAGATTTAAGGGTACCTTTAGGCAGAACGGTACTGATTGAACTGCGTAAAAAACTAATTTCAACACCGTCAGCCACGCTGGCTTTGATGTATTGCTCATCAAGACTCACAACTTTAGCCAACATTCCACCCGATGTAATAACCTCATCGCCCTTTTTTAATTTGCTAATCAAATTACGATGATCTTTCGCACGTTTATTCTGTGGCCGAATCAACATAAAATAAAACAATACAAAAATAGCCGCAATCATAACCAATGAAAACGTTCCATCTGTTTGAGCAGGCATTGCTGAACCTGCTGCTGCCACTGCATCGCTTTTAAAAAAACTCATGTTTATCTCCTTAGTCAATTGGTCGATATCATATCTACAATTAGAGTCGACGACAATGCATGTTTACAGTAACCCTGATTAAAATGCTAAATGATTCATGAAATAGATATTATGCTGAATCAAGAATCGCTGACACAATAAAGGAGTATGCTCAAACAAATGACACAAATAAGCTCGCGTGAGTTTTTGTATGCATGTTGGGCAAGAGCAATGTTCATCAATCACACGAAAATCCGATCGGATATTGTCATCGGTTAATGCCAACTGACCCTTAGATGAGTAAACCACACCCTGACAGGCATCTAAAGCAGGTCTATCCGATGCCAAATACCTCACACCCAAAGCGGTTAACTGTTGAAATACGGCGAGATTCAAATCACCTATAATCAAACACGGAATATCCTTTAACGCCTCAATTTTCTGCTGAACAATCGTTAATGATTCGCCGTCTTCCAAAATAAAATATACGCCATAAGGTCGTTGCTCTGAGCATGCATGGATGTCTTTCGGATGAAAAAAAGGAAGCGTGTTACTAGATAACGACAACCAAGCGGTTTTGTCTTGTTCATGAAACCCTTCAGGCAATAAAACACCGGTTGGTTTTAATTTTACAATCAAACTCAAAATATCGTTAAAAGAATAATGCCTGCGACTACCATCATACTCAGAACGCACAAAGTAGCCATCTTGAACATTACGATTTAAAAAGGATGCATTCAGTATAATATTTCCATCCCAACCCATGTATGATGCTAGCGAAGATAAGTTCTTTAAAAATTCAAAACCCGGTTTCACTAATAAGGCGGATAAATCTAATGCGACATTTTTAATATCAACTTCATGCCAGTTTGCAAAGGTAAGACTTCGACCGGCTTGCGTTGTTAGCAGAGGCACAAAAATACCATTCATGTTGTGATCCATGTCTAGC